>JAFARV010000008.1 GCA_019245255.1 Acidobacteriaceae bacterium
GGGTCACAGCAGGCACAATTCTCGCGAAAGTGGCCGATCCCAAGAAGCTGAAAGCGGAATTGAAGATTGCGGAAACGCAGATGAAGGATGTCCGGATCGGGCTCGATGCAGTCATCGACACAAGAAACGGCTTGATTCCGGGACGCGTCATTCGCATCGATCCGGCGGCACAAAATGGAACGGTGACGGTTGACGTCGCACTGCTCGGGGCGCTGCCGCAGGATGCGCGTCCGGAACTGAGCGTTGACGGCACCATCGAGATCGAACACCTACGGAATATCGTCTATATGGACCGGCCGGTCTCGGGTGAGCCTGATACAACAATCGGGCTATTCAAAATCGAGCCCGACGGCAAGGGCGCCGACCGAGTGAACGTCAAGTTGGGGCGCGCGTCCGTGAACACGATCGAAGTGCTTGACGGCGTTAAGGTTGGAGAGCGCGTAATTTTGTCGGATATGTCGAGATATGACTCGTATCCGAGGATTCGTTTGAACTAGTTTTGCTTGTCAAACGTAGTTAAGACACTAGGAGGACGTTACAGAGTATGACCGCATCCGATCCATTGATTCACCTTGAAGGCGTCACGAAAGTATTCGTCACCGATGAAGTGGAGACGCACGCGCTGTCTGGAGTTCATATCGACATCCAACGCGGCGAATACGTCTCTATCTCCGGGCCGTCGGGGTGCGGGAAATCGACTCTGCTTGCGATCCTCGGGCTTCTAGATACGCCCAGTTCCGGAACCTACATCCTGAACAACAAACCGGTGCAGGATCTGAAACTTTCCGAGAGAGCACGCATTCGCAATCGCGAAATCGGATTTATCTTTCAGGCGTTCAACCTCATTGGCGACCTGAATGTGTACGAAAACGTCGAATTGCCGCTGACATATCGCGGAATGGGATCGGCCGAGCGGAAGAGGAAAGTCCACGAGGCGCTGGAGCGCGTCGGAATGTCGCACCGCATTAAGCACTACCCATCGCAACTGTCGGGCGGTCAACAGCAGCGTGTTGCCGTGGCACGTGCACTGGCAGGCGATCCCTCTATTCTGCTCGCAGACGAGCCGACGGGGAATTTGGATTCTCAAAACGGTGAGCAGGTGATGGACCTGCTGCGGGAACTACACCGCGGCGGCGCAACCATCTGCATGGTGACGCACGACCCGCGCTATGCGCGATACGCGGACCGCTCAATCCACCTGTTTGACGGCCGCGTGGTGGAAGAGAGCATGGAGGTGCCTGTATGATCCGCAAAAATGTAGACGTGATCGCGATGGTCCTTCTACTCGCAGGAATGGCTTTGTGTTCCCATGCGAGCAAGATCGAGATTTGCGATCTGTTTACCGATAAGCAACTCATTATCAATCGGGGCGGCAGCGGTCCTTCCATTTCGCTGGTCTCTCTGGTACCGCTTCAACTGACAACTTGCCCCAGGTAGGATCCGATCTGCGGGTTGCGGCGCACCTCCCGGCAATGCAAGCCCTCCGTCGCGGGCCTGCTGGCTCTCCAAAGTCACGAGTTCTGAGAACGTTCATCGGCCTCCGCTTTACGATACGAATAGGCAAATGATTTCACTTCGCAATATCGAGAAGTATTTTGAGCACGGTCCGACCAAGACGTTCGTGCTTCGACGCATCACCACAGACATCAAGGAAGGCGAGTTCATTTCCATCATGGGCCCGTCCGGGGCGGGAAAGTCTACTCTGCTGCACCTGCTCGGAATGCATGACACCGCCTGGACGGGCGAGTACTACTTCCTGGATCAACCGATACACAAGATGAGCAAGAAAGATCGATCCGAGCTTTACAAAAAGTACATCGGGTTTGTCTTCCAGAGCTATCACCTGCTCGACTCGCTTACCGTATATGAGAATCTCGAGATCCCGCTCTCGTATCGAAACGTCAAGAAGTCTGAACGGCAGAGCATTGTTTGCGATGTTTTGGACCGCTTCAACATTGTGGGCAAGAAGGACCTGTTCCCCAACCAGTTATCCGGCGGCCAGCAGCAGCTAGTGGGCATCGCGCGAGCGATGATCGCGAATCCGAAGCTGATCCTCGCGGACGAGCCGACCGGAAACCTACACTCGTCGCAAGGGCGCGAGATCATGGAGCTCTTTAAGAAGCTGAACGACGAGGGAACAACGATTATCCAGGTTACGCATAACGAAAAGAATGCGGAGTTCGGCAATCGGATCATTTATCTCGAGGATGGATGGCTTAAGCAAAACCCGGTAGCGCAAGCGGTATGAAGATTGTGCCGTCGCAACTGCGCATCCTGATCGCAGACGATCAACCGGATGTGCTCGAAGCACTGCGCCTACTTCTAAAACGGGACGGTTACAGGATAGAGGCCTGTGAATCGCCTCAGCAGGTGCTGCATGCGGTCGAGCATCGCGATTATGACCTCGCGATCATCGATCTGAACTATTCACGAGACACCACTTCAGGGCAGGAAGGTCTCGATCTCCTGGCGAACATTCAGAAGCTGGATGCCACACTGCCGGTGATCGTAATGACGGCCTGGAGCAGTATTGATCTCGCAGTGGAGGCCATGCGCCGCGGGGCTCGCGACTTTATCCAGAAACCTTGGGAAAATGAGCGGCTCGCTTCTATTATTCGGACGCAACTCGAGTTGAGTGAGGCGATACGGCGAGGACAGCGGCTGGAAGCGGAGAATGCGCTGCTGCGCGGTGAAAATCTGCCGACAATGATTGCGCAATCGCCCGTGATGCAGCCAGTGCTCGAACTGATGTCCCGCGTCGGCCCTTCGGACGCAAACGTGCTGATCACAGGCGAGCCCGGAACAGGCAAGGAAGTGATCGCGCGTACGCTGCATGCGATTTCCCCACGCGCCACTAAGCCGATGGTGACCGTAAATGCGGGGGGTCTGGCGGAAGGTGTTTTCGAAAGCGAGTTGTTCGGGCATGTCAAGGGCGCATTTACCGACGCGAAAACAGACCGCGTCGGCAGATTTGAGCTTGCCGACACAGGAACGTTGTTTCTCGATGAAATAGCAAATGTTCCGATGAATCTCCAGGCGAAATTGTTGCGGGTACTTGAGATCGGGGAGATGGAGCGAGTCGGTTCCTCGAAAACCAAGAAAGTGGATGCACGTGTCATCTCCGCTACAAACGCGAACTTACAGGAAGAGGTTGAGAGCGGCCGCTTTCGGCAAGATTTGCTATTTCGTCTGAATACCATTGAGATTCACCTGCCCGCATTACGGGAGCGAAGAGACGATATT
>JAFARV010000208.1 GCA_019245255.1 Acidobacteriaceae bacterium
GCGAAAGAGCGTAAAGAGCAGTTCGCAACGGTTTCCATTTATGATCAGCCGCATCGGGACATAGATTGTGGCTCCAGAGGGTCGAATCACGGTGTGGTCCACAACGCCGAAGTCGTTTCTTGGCGTGAAGCGCACTTCGACAATCCCGCCGTCTGAATCGGCGATCCATCCCCCATTGGACTGCCGCAGCGATTTGCCCAGGCCGAATGCCCATTGATTCCAGTTAGCCGGATTTACAAGAAACTCATAGACGGTTGCGAAAGGCCTGTCGATGCGCACACTGAGAGTTCGCGACTCAACTGTGCTATTGGCCCGCGAAGCGCTTGATTCCCTCTTCACTTCAGCGTTATTCCCGTGCGACGAATTGATCGCCGTTTCAGAACTCGCTCCTCCAGCCAAAAACACAAGCGCTAGAAAAGCCAAACCCGAATTACTTCTCATGAGGTGAGCCTAGCGGCTCGAAGCAATAGTTGTCTTGAACGAATCGGACAGTTTCGTCGATCCTGCGAACGGTGAGAACAGGTCTCACATTCGCAGTGGTGAGTTGCTTGTGAACGCGACAGGGGAATGGAGCCGTTGACCGGGATTGAACCGGTGACCTCTTCCTTACCAAGGAAGTGCTCTACCAACTGAGCTACAACGGCTTGATTGAGATTGGTGGACAGGGAAGGATTCGAACCTTCGTACCTCGCAAGGAGGGACAGATTTACAGTCTGTTGGCTTTAACCGCTCACCCACCTGTCCAAACCCTGGAGCCGCCACGATGAGCGCGCGTCCGGAAATCGGGGCAAGCCGCAATTCCATACACAGCTCTTCCAACCGACGCCTTCGAGGATAGCATAGTGGGGAGCCAGACAGACGAGCCCGTCAGAGCGGCAACGGCGCGTTCCATGATGCGCCGAAAACGATTTCGTTGAGTGGTTTGCGCGTCCGCTTCGAAAGCTCCATCTGGCGCTGATGTTCCGTGAGGTCGTCCGGAGAGCCCACATATCCAAGCGCAACTGCAGCAGCAACGTCGAAATCGTCAGGTATGCCGAGTTCTGTCCGGGCGCGCTGGTGGTCGAAGCCGGCCATCGCGTGCGTGTGGAGCCCCATGGCGGTTGCTTGCAACGCCAGGTGAGCAAGCGCCTGACCGGCATCGTGGAACCCGAATCGATTCTGGCTCCCGTTGTGACTGAACGTCTTCTTCGCGGCCATGATGATCAAAACGGGTGCGTTTTTTACCCACGACTGATTCGCCGGTACGAGCAGGTCGAGGAACTTGCTAAACGCCGCGGGATCGGACTTGGTTGCCACCAGGAACCGCCATGGCTGCTCGTTGTAGGACGAAGCGGCCCATCGCGCGGCTTCGAGAATGGTCTTTAGAACCTGGGGCGGAACTTCCCGGCTAGAGAATGCGCGCGGGCTCCACCGGGACCTGATCAGCTCGTGAACTTCTGGAACCGTATCTGCCCGCTTCAACCTCTCCAGCTCTGCGCCCGTAGTTATTGTCGTACTCAAGTTGCCTCCACAAATTGGATGCAACCTGTGCACCGATGGGATTCTATTCGTCTGCTACGTCAGCGGTCTGCCGCTCGATTTTCTCGATCGGTGCGTCTTTCTCCCGGTCGTAGTAATAATCGTGATAGTAAGTGTACTTACTGTAAAGTTCTCCTCGACGCGCACCGTTCACGACAATGCCAAGCACATTGTTTTCACACAGCGACTGGAGGGCTCTGCTGACCGAATCGAATGTGGTAGAGCCGATGCGCACCACGAGCACGGTACCGTCGCACATGGTTGCGAGCAGATTTGCATCCGCGGCAAACAGCAGCGGAGGGCTGTCTAATATGACCCAATCGAAATGGGCGCGCAGTGCGTCCAGCAGCGCCCGGCACTCCTTCAAGTTCAACAACTCGAGAGGATTCGGAGATGCCTCGCCGGCGGTAAGCAGAAACAGATTCGTCCCTTCGACACGCTGCAGGATATCGGCGAGATTAACCTTTCCCTGCAGGTAGTCGGTAATTCCCGGACTGGATGGAATCTGGAAGGTCTTATCTATGCTGGGCCGGCGGAAGTCGAAATCGGCAAGCAGGATTCGTTTGTCCGCAAGCTGCGCCTGGGTAATGGCGAGATTTGTCGCCGTGAAGGATTTGCCTTCAGCCGGTGAAGCGCTTGTGACCACCAGCGTGTGCAGTGGTTGAACGGTTTGAAGGTGGTTGAGCCGCGTACGCAAGCTCCGGAACTCCTCGGCCGGAGCTTCACGCGGATTCAGCGGATTCACAACCAGGGCTTCGCTCACGGGATTGAAAGCGACCACCGGAGCATTCACGATGATGTCTTCCAAATTTTCCAGCTCGGACCCTGCGACCAGTACGCCACCCGGCGCGACGCTTGTGCCCGATTCAGACGCGGAAAGATCGGCAGCAAGGAAATCGTCATCCGGGGGAGGCGGAAGCGGCCTTGATGAAACACTCGCGCGGGCCGGCGGGCCGTCTTGTCCCGCTTTTCTCATTGCATCGTGAATTCGACTCATGTGTTTTATGCCCTGCTCATGTAATAGTGTGCGATCGAAACCGCTATGATTCCCAATCCGGCAAGTGTGGCGGTCGCCCATCCAAGCCACATCATCTGCTTGCGATGCTGCACGACCAGATCGTTCTCGAGCAGCGGCACACTCCCAAGAATGGGAAGCTGCGTATAAAGACGCGCGTCTTTCAAATTCTTGAGCGAGGTGTCCTTGACCTCTCGAACGGCGACAAGAACGAATCCCAGGACCAAACCGATGCCAGGTCCGAGCGCGATGATGAGCGGGCGCTTGGGAGCAGTTGGCGCCACCGGAACAGATGCCGCATCGAGAATTTCAAGCGATTCGCCCTGCTTGCGGCGCTCCAGGTCCATCGACATAGAAGACTTTTCGCGCTTCATCTCGAGGTCCTGATAGTGAGCCTTGGCCAGCTCGCGATCGTTCATCAGCTGCAAATACTCCTTCTCACCTGCGGGAATCGCCTGCATGCGAGCTTGAAAGGCGCCGAGTTGCGCGTTCGACATCCCTATCTCGTGCTGGATCTGCTGAGCCTCCATGGCGTTCGCTTTGAGCTGCGCCTCAATTCCGTCGATCGAACCCTGAGCTTCCAGCCGCTCGCGTGCGATGCCGGAGTTGTCGAGCGCTACGTCGGGTTTCTTCGGAGTCTGCTTCAGAAGATCGTCTTTTTGCCGCTGCAGCATTGCGAGTTGCTTGCGCGCAGCCTGAAGATCCGGGAAGTCGTCGGTGTACTGGTCCTTCATGTTCTCGATCTGAAGCTGCAGATTCTGCATGGTTCTGTCGAGCTCTGAAACCCGTTCATTGCGCACCTGAACCGCAGGATTCACATCCTTGATGGCGGCGAGGCGGTCCTTGGCAGTGCGAAGGGCGGTTTCAAGCATCATGCGCTGCTCATTGTTGCGATTCGCCTGTTCGTTCAATGACCCGGTCCGGTTTGCGAGCGCATTCATCTCCTGAGCGTTCAGTTGCATTTCTTCCGGCAGTCGTCCGGCGTTTTGGGCGCGAAAATCAGCGAGTTTCTGATCG
>JAFARV010000225.1 GCA_019245255.1 Acidobacteriaceae bacterium
TCGACGCGCCCTGACTGGGAAGTGCAACTCCGTCGCGGAGCGTTTAACTTCAGCCCTAACTACCGGAGGCGCTGGGAGGATTATCCGGTGATGGAGACGGGCGCAAATCCACCCTTCGTCATGATGTTCAATGCGGTGGGCGGGAGCACACATCACTGGGCTGGGCATTTTCCGCGATTCCATCCGTCGGACTTCCGTGTGCGCACGCTGGACGATGTAGCGGATGATTGGCCCATCCGTTACGAAGACCTGGAGCGCTACTACGAGCAGAACGATCTGGATTGGGGCGTTTCGGGACTGAACGGCGATCCTGCGAATCCGCCGCGGTCGCCGCGGACGACTCCTGCGATTCCGTACGGCGTGCTTGGCGAGACGGTAGGCAAGGGCTTCAATAAGCTCGGGTGGCACTGGTGGCCATCGGACAACGCGATCATCTCGCGCGATTACGGCAATAGGCCAGGATGCACGTTACACGGCAAGTGCATGTTCGGATGTCCGACGGGATCGAAAGCTTCGACGGACGTGACGCATTGGCGCAAAGCGATTCGGAAAGGCGCTGTTGTTCAGCCATGGTCGCGGGTGCGCGAGGTCACGGTGGATGCGCGAGGGCGCGCTCACTCGGCGATCTACTACGACCGCGAAGGAAAGTTGCATGAGCAGACGGCAAAGGTGATTGTGGTTTGCTGCAACGGGATCGGCACACCGCGCCTGCTGTTGAATTCGAAATCGAGTCTCTTTCCGGACGGGCTGGCGAATTCATCGGGCTTAGTCGGCAAGAATTTCATGACACATCCGTTCCGAACGCTCGAGGGAGTTTTCGACGAGCCGATGGATGGGCACCTGGGCCCGCTTGGCATTCCCGCGATGAGCCAACAATTCTATGAGACGGACACGAGGCGCGGCTTCGTGCGCGGGTACAGCTTGTTATTAGAGCGTTCGTTTGGTCCTTTGCACCAGGCGTGGGGAAGTTTTTCCAATCACCCTGTGCCGTGGGGAGAGAATCACCACAAAGTGATGCGGCAGCGATTTCCGCACTTGATCCGGGTAACGGTGGTGGGCGAAGACCTGCCGGAGGAGCATAACCGGGTGGACATCGACCCCAATCTGAAAGACAGCAGCGGCATTCCGGCGCCTCGCGTGGTGTACAGCTACAGCGAGAACAGTTTGCGGATGCTGGAACATGGCGCAAAGATGTCGCGGCAGGCGTTGGAGGCAGCGGGCGCAGCGCAGATCCTGGACAGCGGTCTGGTGACGCCCGCGTTCCATTTAATGGGCACGGCGCGTATGGGCACAGATCCTCGCAGGTCGGTGGTGAATGCCTCACACAGAGCACATGACGTAGCGAACCTATATATTGTGGACGGCAGTTCTTTTACGACATCCGCCGCCGTGAACCCCACGTCGACCATCGGCGCACTGGCGCTGCGGGCAGCCGACAAAATCCGGGAAGAGCAAAAGAGTTGATCGCGGGAAACATCAATCGAAGACACTGGCCGGCATGGTTCCGACGGCCGAGATGAGGGGCTGAAAGTCCATATGGGGTAGCACGTCGCGTTCGATCTCGATGCCCGGAGCGATTTCGATCAGTTCAAGTCCGTCCGAAACGAGACGAAACACTGCGCGTTCGGTGATGTACATGACCTCCTGGCCGCGCGTGCGTGCGAAGTCTCCGGAAAAGGTGATGCGCTCGACAGCATTGACGAACTTGTGAACTTTGCCGGGCTGGAGGATGGTAAGCCGGTCATGCGACCACGAGACTCTGGAGCCTTGCGCATCGAAGGTGCCGCAAAAGACGACCTTCTTGGCATTTTGAGCAATCTCCATGAAGCCGCCGGGACCGATGAGATTTCCTGCGAGGTGCGAGACGTTCACGTTTCCGAAGCGATCGGCCTCACCCATTCCGAGGAAAGTGATGTCGATTCCGCCGCCGCTATAGTAATCGAACTGTTCGATCGAGGAGACGATTACCTCGGGATTGGCGGCGGCGCCGAAGAGTCTATCGTCGAGCATGCGGCCGTTATGTACTCCCTGCTCAACACTCATCCAGAGGTCGCCGGCCTTGCCCTGTTCGGCAATAACCGCAAAGATGCCGCCGGGAATGCCGAAGCCGAAATTCAGCGATGCGCCGCTGCGTAGTTCGAGTGCGGCGCGGCGTGCGATGATGCGCCGTTCGAGTTTGTCGGGCAGTGTGGCAGTGGTTTGCGCGAGATGAGCGCGGCGCGCACCAGAGATGCTGGGATCGTAAGCGAGTCCATAAAACTGCTGCTGACCAGGATCGGCGACGACTGCATCGATGAGAATGCCAGGGACTCGAACAGAGCGTGGGTGCAAGCTTCCGGGTTCCACGATCTGCCTTACTTGCGCGAGGACGCGGCCACCGCTGTTGTGGGCGGCCAAGGCGATCGTGTAGATATCCATATCAATCGGCTCTTCTTCACAACTGATGTTGCCGCGAGTATCGGCGTATGTGCCGCGAATGATCGCGACGTCCACTTTGAAGGGTTTGTAGCGAAGAATCTCGTGTCCGTCGATATGCATGAGTTCGACGAGTTCTTCCCGGCTGCGCTGGTTGCATCGGCCGCCATCGTGGCGTGAATCGACGAACGTGCCCAATCCCGAATGCGTGAACAATCCGGGGCGACCGGCGCCGATTTCGCGCAGCAGTTGCTGAATGACACCGCCGGGGAAGCAATAAGCTTCGATCTTTTCTTCGCGAATGAGTTGCTGGATTTTCGCAGACCACGTGAAATGTGAGGCGATGATCTTGCGCAGCATGCCTTCATGCGCGAATCGATTTGTGCCGAGCGAATCGCGATCGCCGAGCCCGAGTGAGTGGACGAGAGTCAAGTCACGCGGATATCCGGTCTCGAGAAAGCGCTTTTCCAATGCTGCGAAGATTGCTTCCGGCGAGACCATGCCGGCGCCGTTGCCGCTGATGGCGACAGTATCGCCGTCGTTTATGAGTTCGGCAGCGTGTTGAGCATGGATGAATTTGGGTGTGCTCATACCGTTGCGTTCCCGGTCTCAGCGATTTCGAAAAACGGGTTTTCGCTTTTCTCGAAAAGCACGTACTCCTTCGGCGCAGTCCTCGGTTGAGATGGCTTGGGCGGCAGCGCTCGCATGGTGTTCACGCAGATCTGCATGCATGCCGGCGAGGATGCCCTTGGTCAAAGCGATGGCGCCGGGAGCATTCGCGCAGAGCCTTTCGAGCCAACCGTTCAACTGTTCTTCGAGGCTGCCGGCGTCTTCGGCGAGGGCCGTGATCAGGCCCCAATCGAGCGCTTGCGCAGCGCTAATCGGCGCACCGAGCAAGGTCAGGTGGCGGGCACGAGCGACTCCGATGTTCTCAGCAAGGCGACGAATGCCCATCCATCCTGAGATCATGCCGAGCGTCACTTCCGGCGCGCCAAACTTTGCGGATTGGACTGCGATGCGGAGATCGGCTGCGAGGGCGAGTTCGGGTCCGCCACCGAGTGCGTGACCGGAGACGACAGCAATGACCGGTTGCGGCAGCGCGGCGAGCCGTTCGAGCACATTGATACCGTACAGAATCCAATGGCGGCCCATGTCATTTGGTGAAAGTGCGCTCCAGGCAGCGATGTCGCCGCCGGTGCAGAAGAAGCGCCCGCGGCCGCGGATCACGATTGCACGAAGGTCGCGGTCGGCTTCGATTTCAGAGACAACCGTGCTTAGCCGTTCGAGCATCGGCATGGTGAGCGCATTTCCTTTCTCGGGACGGTTCAGGATGATTTCGCCGTAGACGGCGTCGAACTGTCGGGTGCGCGTAAACACGATTTCAGAATCCATGCGGCCCTCCTTAGGCGCACTTCAGCACATGCGTGGTTATCTCACGGGGAAACAATCGAGGTCATTCGCAAAGGCAAGAGGGCCCGAGTATCGTTTCCTGATCTCCGATTGCGTCTGATCTTCCTTTCCCAAAGTCCGTAGCATGCGATGAGACAAAACCAGGTGCTTCACGTGGGCGTCGCCGGCGATTTGCCCAATAACGGACGGAGGCATGTGCAAGCGTCTCTCGATTCCAACAGCTTCTTCCGGCACCGCGTTATGCGCTACGAACAGATCGGAGTTCGCAGCAAGCCGGACGAGGGATTCACCCTCGCCGTTGGTATCACCGCTAAACACGATCGCTTTGCCGCCGAGCTCTACGCGCCAAGCCAATGCCGGGACTGCGCCGTGAATCACGCGCACGGCCGAGATGGCGAGATCGCCGCTGCGAAATACAGGGAGCGGGGTTGCGTCTGCGATGACGTTATGAGGCTGCATTTTGTAGCTACCTTCCTGGCCGGGCTCGAGGAGCTCGCTGAGATAGCGGTAGGCGCCCTGTTTGTCTCCGAAGAGATCCGAGACAAATTCTGTGGTAGAGGGCATGAAGTCGTTTCCAGGAGGGCCGTAGATGGGCAGGGGGCGTTTGCGTTCCTCAAACCAAGATGACTTGATCAGCGCGGCAAAGTCGCCGCTGTGATCGACATGGAAGTGAGTGAATAAGAGCACGTCGAGTTGGGACATCTGAGCGCCGCTTTCTCCGAATCGGAGAGCGCTTCCTCCACCGGCATCGATCAGCAGACGAGCTTGGCCGTTGTCCCAGACGAGATAGCTGCTGGAAGCGCGTTTGTCTTGCAACTCCGGGCCGCCAGAGCCGAGCACCTGGACGGCAAGGCCCTGCGAACCGCAGGGTTCGAGTGCGGAGGCTAAGGGCGAAAAGGCGCAAGTGAACAGGCATGCGAGCAGAGACCGGCAGCGGACGGAATTCAGATGCATTCCAGAAAGTTATCGCAGATCCATTTTGTGGTTGCGACGTGATTCAACTTAAACGGTGTCTTTCAGTTCTCGTGCGGAGCCGAGGCAAACTACAGGACTGACACATAGATTCCGGTATGCGATCATCCGACAGTGAGATGGGCCTTGCGATAACTCAGCGAAAAGAGTGGAAGTTCTTTAGCGTATTGCCGAAGGCAAGTCCGGGTCTTGCGGCAGCGTGGTGGGCTGCGCTTTTATTGCGTGGGATTTTGCCGGCAGCATTTTCGATAGCGATGGGGCTGCTTGTGAGCGACGTGAAGAGCGGCCACGCTCTGGCGGGTGCACTTGCGCTGGTGGGCACGATCTTCATATTGCTCCAGGTGCTGAGCCCGATTCATCACGTGATTGGAAGTAATCTGGGCGATCGCACCGCGGCGTGGCTTTACGACCGGCTTACGGAGGGGTGCGTGCGGCCGCCCGGGATCGGCCATCTTGAGGATCCGGCCCTGACCAGTGATCTGACAGTGGCGCGCGATTTCGATCTCGGAATGACCGGACCTCCACTATCGGTTTCGATGGATTTCATCGCGACGGGCATGGTTGAGATGACCGGCGGCATTGCCTGTGCAGTGATTCTGGCGGCTTACAGTTGGTGGGCACCGCTTGTGCTGGCAGGTGGGTGGCTGGCCACTCACTGGTTGCTACGTGAGAGCGCGATATGGCGCGACCGCAACACAGAAGAGGTCCGCGGTGCGCAGCGAGATGCGGAGTATGCGTATCGCCTGGCGGTCGACCCGCCGGCGAGCAAGGAACTGCGATTGTTCGGGCTGAGCAGTTGGACGATTGAGCGCTTTCGAGAAAGGCGCACGCGACTTCACGACTTGCAATACGCGGCGACTCGTCTGAGAGAGCGTCCGGTGATGTGGAGCCTGGTGCTGGTGGTTGCCGCAAACGTCGTGGTGTTTTGGTCGATCGGAACGGCGGCAGCGAGCGGACGGATCAGTCTTGGTGCAGCAGTGACGTTTGCGCAAAGTGCGGTCGGCGTGTCGATGATCGCGTTCGGCGGATTCAGTTGGGCCCTTGATGGAGCATCGGCTCCGGTAGCGGCGGTGCTTCGGCTCGGGCACGCGATGCGACGCGCGGGCGATCTGCCTACGGGCAATCGATCAGCTGAAGGAAAACCTGCACACACGATTCGACTCCGTGACTTGACGTTCGCTTATCCGAGCGGTGGGCCGGGTG
>JAFARV010000364.1 GCA_019245255.1 Acidobacteriaceae bacterium
CAATCGAGCTGTTCCTTCTGGAACATCGGTCCGACTCCGAGGGTCGCCCGCATCCGCTCGGAATCCGTCCGCCCAAGACCATCGCCGCCACTGCCGATGCTATTCGCCAGGAAAAGCTCGACTTGGTCTTCCTCGGCACTCCGCCCGAGGCCTCCATGGAACTCGCTCCTGCCATCCTCGGGACCGGGGCCAAAGTTGTTGACCTCAGCGGAGCCTTCCGGCTCGGCGACCCCGAGACGTTCTCGCAATGGTACAAGGAGCGTCACACCGCCCCCGATCTGCTGAAAGAGGCGGTCTACGGTCTCCCGGAGTTCTACCGCGACAAGATTCCCGGCGCCCGGCTGGTCTCAAATCCTGGCTGCTATCCCACCGCCGCGAATCTCGCCATTCGGCCGCTGCTTCAGGCCGAGATTGCCGACCGAACCCGCGGAGTTATCTGCGATGCCAAATCGGGCGTCAGTGGAGCAGGGCGCAAGCCAACTCTCAAAACCAGCTTCTGCGAAGTGACGGAGAATTTCACCGCCTACGCCGTTGTGAACCACCGGCACGTCCCCGAAGTTCTGCAGAATTCCGGATTGGGCGAGCGCGAATTCACATTTACAGCCCAGCTTTTACCTCTCGAACGCGGAATTCTCGAGACGATTTACATCCGGACTCATGGCATCGCGAAGGCTGTCGAACTGCTTTCTGTCTACGAAGAAGCGTATGCAAACGAGCCGTTTGTGAGACTATATGCACCCGGCAAGTTGCCCGATTTACGATCGGTACAGCACACGAATTTCTGTGACATTGGGTTTGTTTTTGATGCTGAGAGCCAGCGCGCCATCGTTGTCACTGCTCTCGATAATCTCGGTAAAGGCGCCGCCGGCCAGGCCGTCCAAAACATGAACTTGCTGCTGGGATTCCCCGAAACCGAGGCGTTGCTTTGAAGGTTTTGGTCAAATTAGGGGGCACATTACTCGACGATGCCGATAGCCGCAACAGCCTTGGACGTCAGCTTGCGGAAGTATCTCGCCGATACGAGCTTGTCGCCGTGCACGGCGGCGGTAAACAGGTCACTCGCTACCTCGAGGAACGTGGCATCGCAAGCCGGTTTGTCGGCGGCCTGCGGGTCTCGGACGATGCTGTCATCGAGGCCGTTACGAAAGTGATCGCCGGCACTGTAAACAAACAGCTGGTCTCGGCAATTGTCGCTGCCGGAGAATCCGCGGTCGGTTTATCGGGAATCGATGGCCCGCTGACTACCGCCGTCCAACTCAGCCCGGAATTGGGTGCCGTTGGAAAACCGGTCAAAACTGACGGACGGCTGCTCAATCTTCTGGTCAACGCCGGCCATGTGCCTGTGATCGCGTGCGTCGCGGGCGACGTCGCAGGCCGCATCTACAACGTGAACGCAGACCAAATGGCGGTATCCTGCGCGCTCGGATGGGGCGCCAGCAAACTCCTGTTCCTCACCGACGTTCCCGGTGTGAAAGATTCGTCCGGCTCGCTGATTGCCCGGCTCTCGCCCGGCGCCCTGCGTCATTTGATCTCCTCCGGCGTCGCTCACGGCGGCATGCAGGCCAAGCTCGAAGCCGCCATAACGGCGTTGCAGGGCGGAGTGGAGGAAATCACCGTCGCTCTCGGCCGCGAACCCGGCATCTGCCACCGGCTCCTGGCGGGCGAATCGCTCGGAACGCGGATTCTCGCGGAGGTTCAGTGACCACCACGGACATCGGACTAACGGTCCGTAAGGCGGGTATGCGAGACATCCCCGGCATCCTCGCCCTGATTAACTCCTACGCCGCAAACGGCATCATGCTGCCGCGCACCGAATTCGAAATGTCAGAAAACATCCGCGATTTCTCGGTCGCCTACGACGGTCAGGCCCTAGTCGGGTGCGGCGCCCTGCACTTTTACACACCAAAATCGGCTGAAGTGCGTTCTCTCGCCGTTCTTCCCGCCGCCAAAAATCACGGCATTGGCCGAGCCGTCGTCCACGCCTTGGAAGCAGAAGCCGGCGAACATGATCTGGACTCGATTTTCGCCTTTACTTATGTCCCTGGATTCTTCCGCAAAATGGGGTTTTCTGAAATCGAGCGAGGCGAATTGCCCTTGAAAGTCTGGAAAGACTGCTTAAAGTGTCCGAAATTTAACGCTTGCGATGAAATTGCAGTATTAAAACGCCTGAAACAATCAGCAACTCACCAAGCCGAGAATTCCCTGCGTACTTTAAACAACATTGTAGCGTTACCTATCCTGGCAAAAGTTGCTCTTTAACCTAGGTTGATCCCTTGGAATTAAAAAATCTGAGAAATTTTTGCGCGATTTCCCAATTTTCCACTAGATTAGTTCTACGAGTACCGGTTATACTCGGTACCGAGCAGCCTAGTACTCGATTTTAATTGGGGGAATCTTAAGATGCGAGCGCAAACGGTAGAGATTCAGGAATCCGCTGGCCGGATTCTTTGTTGCACTATCTTCCGGCCCGGTGGGCGGAAATTGCTGGCCAAAGGCCACGTGCTCAGCGATGAAGACGTGCGTCTTCTTCAAACCGAAGGAATGGACAAAGTCTGGGTCACGGAACTCGAAGAAGGTGAAGTCTCTGAAGACCGTGCCGTTCTTGACGTTGCGAGTGCCATGTGCTGCGGCGCGATCGAAATCCGGCCGGCGGCCGGTGGGCGCGCGAATCTTATCGCCACTGAGGATTGTTGTGCGCTCGTCGACGACGAGCTGCTCAAGCAGCTCAACTGCACCGCCAGCCTCGTGATCGCAACCGTCAACAACTATCGGTTCGTAAAAGCGGGCGAGCGCATTGCCACTGTCAAAAGTGCCCCCTTTGCGGTGTCGGAAGCGCAGCTCGAAACTGTCATCTCCATGCTTCGGGAGCGCGGTCCCATCCTCCAGGCGCGTCCCGTGCGCGATCCGAATGTCGCAATCCTATATACGGACCCAGTACACGGCGACCGCGCTCGTAGTCTCTTCGAAAGTGTAGTGCGAACCCGGCTTGAGCGTTTTGGCGCCAGCATTCGATTCGCTCTCTCGGCCGTCGAAGAAGAAGAGCACGTCACACGCGCTTTACAGCATCTCCTCAGGACGCGTCCCGGAGCGGTTCTCGTCGCGTCGACAACAGCGCCCGCTGGGCCCGAGGACGTGGTCGGCCGTGCCTTCGGGCGCTTGGGCGCGCATCTTGAGCGATTCCTCGCCCCGGTTGAACCTGGCAACCTCATGATGCTGAGCTACAAGGACGATACGCCGATGGTATCTGCACCCTGTTGTTTCCGCTCAGCAAAACCGAACGTTCTTGACCTCATCCTTCCGCCGGTGCTTGCCAGATACCGCATCTCGGGCTGGGAGATCGCCTCTCTCGGACACGGCGGCCTACTGGGCACCTGACGAATAACGGTTGTTTGCGTTGCTCCTTGCTGGCCAGGTGAGCGGCGGTCACTACTGGACCTCGCCGTCGTTTCGCCTGGCCAGTTTTTTCTTCGCTCCAATTTCCCGCCACTGGTAGAGCCATATCTGCGAACGGTATGATGAGGGTTTCACACAATGGCCGAACATTCGGAACGGGACGATCTCGCGAGCAAAGTCATTCGCGTGATCGCTCAAACTCAGCGCATCCCTGTTGACTCCGTTAAGATCGACAGCACGTTCGAAGAGTTGAAGATTGATTCGCTCGACGGCATTAATATTGTTTTTGCTCTCGAAAATGAATTCTCCATCAACATCCCGGATGACGGTGTTCAGAACCTTCGCTCCGTTCGCGAAACCGTCGAGGGCGTCCGCAAACTGATTCAGGAAAAACAGGAAACATCAGAAACGGTTCCGCCGGGTGCGGCGTGACACGTGTCGCCGTGACTGGCCTGGGGCTGGTCTGTGCGCTCGGCGAGAACGTGGCTGAATGTTGGCAGACCCTCTGCCAGGGCGAGACCCGCATTCTCCCGTTAGCTGATCCGGGTAACCCACCCTATAAAATCCGTTGCGGCGCAGAGGTGCGCGGCTTCGAACCGCTTAAGCATTTTTCTGAAAAAGATCTGCTTTTGCTCGAGCGCTTCGCGCAGTTCGCTACCGTTGCCGCTCGCGAGGCAATCGCCCAGAGCGGCCTCCGCTTCGGATCGGACCATCTGAGCGACGAGACCGCGATCATAACCGGAACCAGCCTCGGCGGACAGTTCACCGAAGAAGAAGGCTACAAAAGGCTTTACAAGGAGGGCAACAGCCGCGTATCGCCTTTAACCATTCCCCGCACTATGTCTAACGCCGGCGCCAGCCGCATCTCGCTCGAGTTCGGCATTCGCGGACCGGTTTACACCATCTCGACCGCCTGCTCGTCATCGAATCATGCCCTCGGACAGGCTTTCTGGCTGGTCCGGTCGGGCCAAGTCAAGGCCGCGATCGCGGGCGGAAGCGAGGCTGTCTTTGCTGAGGGCTTGCTCCGCGCCTGGGAAGCTATGCGCGTCGTGGCTCCCGACGTTTGCCGCCCTTTCTCAGCCGATCGCAAGGGCCTGTCTTTGGGCGAAGGTGGAGCGATGCTGGTACTAGAGAACTGGGCACACGCACAGGCGCGCGGAGCTGACATCCTCGCTGAGATCTGTGGTTTCGGCATGAGCTCCGATGCTTACCACATCACTCAACCTTCGCCCGAAGGTCCGGTCAAAGCGATGCAGTGGGCCCTCCGTGATGCAAGCTGTTGTCCTGCCCAAGTCAACTACATCAACGCCCATGGCACCGGTACGCAAGTGAACGACGCTATCGAAACCGAAGCCATTCGCACGGTTTTTGGCGAGAATGCAAAACGCCTGCTGATCAGTTCAACAAAATCGATGCACGGCCACACCCTCGGAGCTGCAGGTGCCCTGGAAGCCGTCGCCACCGTGCTCACTCTGAAATACGGCATCGTCCCGCCGACCGCGAATTTCACCGCCCCCGACCAGTCGTCCCGCGATCTCGATGTCGTTCCTAATCTTGCGCGTGAAGCGCAGGTCGGGATCGCAGTTTCGAACACCTTTGCATTCGGTGGCCTTAATGCTACCCTCGTGCTGCGCAAAGCGCAATAATGGCTGCATCGCCGTAAACCATTTCACAAATTTTTGCTAGGCATTGCGGGTGATTTCCGATATATTACAAGTGTTAGCTCTCACGATTTCCACAATTTTTCCACGCGTTTTACACAGTTTTGTCACAGTCCATTTTGCTTCGAGGCGCACGGCAGTTGCTTACGCTGCACGGCCCAAGTGGAGCTCGTCGCGGCACTGCTCTCGAAAATCTCGCTCTCGTTCAGGACGGATCCGTACTGATCAAAGACGGCTTAATAGCTGCGGTCGGCAGTACACGCCGGCTCGAGAACCTCAAAGAGGCTCGCGAGGCCCTCGATATCGACATCCATGGCAGCGTTGTGCTGCCGGGCTTCGTTGACCCGGGCCTCCGCGTTACTTTCAAATCGCTCAATCCACCCGACCGGAATTCCGCACCCGAGCGGCCGCGCCGCGTAGGGCAGCTATACGACGACACTTTGAACCTTCTGCGTTCTTGCATGCAGCACGGGACTCTCATCGCGGAAGTCAAGGGTTCAGCCGGATTTCCGGAGTTTCGTTCGGATCTCTCCGTCCTTCGCCGCCTCGGCAAGATCGGCAATAATCCCGTCGAGATGCTCCGAACCTGGCAAGTGGCCAAGCTTCCACGTACGCACGAGGAGTTCGAAGAGTTCCAGACCGTGCTCGATCGGGCCACCGCCCGCGATTTGATTCACTTCATCGAGATCACGGCTTCCGAGGACGACTGCCCCGATTCGCAATTGCTCGAAAGCATCGCCGCCGCGAAAGTCCGGATCAAACTGTGCTGGAACGGGGGCTCCGCGGAAGCATTGCGCTCTACCTTGCAGCAATGCCGCCCGGTCTCAGTGACCTGCGTGAATGACATCCCGGCCGAACATGCCGCCGTATTGGGCGAATCTTCGGCCATCGCGATTTTCTCGCCGGGCCGCCAGCTCGAGTGGGCCGTGGGACCGGGCCTTGGGCGCGTCATTGAGGCCGGCGGCGCGATCGCACTCGCATCCGGGTACGACGCCGCAGAATCGCCAGCGTTTAGCATGCAAATGGCGGTCTCACTTGCCGTCATCCGCGAGCGCCTTCCGCTCGAGGCGGCGCTCGTCGCATCTACCATAAACGCCGCTCATGCCGTCGGCTGCGGAGGATTCTCCGGTACTCTCGAGGTGGGCAAAAGGGCCGACATATTGGTCTTAAGCGTGCCGGATTATCGGGAAATTCCCCGCCAGTTCGGGATCAACCATGTGGGCATGGTCTTGCGCGATGGTGCTGTCGTTCTGAACCGTAGCCGTTGGAAAATAGGTGCGCATGAGCCGCTTACTGGTAGAGTGCGTGCCCAACATATCGGAGGGGCGTGACCCGGCTCGGGTCGACACCGTCGAACGGGCCATAGCTAGCGCGCCCGGCGTTCTCATCCTCCATCGCACCAGCGATGCCGACCACAATCGCAGTGTTATCACCTTCGCTGCGCCACCGGACACCGTCGTCGAAGCCGCTCTGCGCGCCGTGTCCGCCGCCGCAAAACTCATCGACCTTCGTTCGCAATCGGGCGTGCATCCTCGTTTGGGCGCGCTCGACGTGCTGCCATTCGTGCCTCTTCAGGGCCTTACTATCGCCGACTGCATCCAGTTAGCGCATCATGCGGGCCAGCGGATCTGGAACGAACTCGCCATTCCGGTCTACTTCTACGAGGCTGCCGCTACCCGGCCCGATCGCGTGCGATTAGAAGATGTGCGCCGGGGAGAATTCGAGCTCCTGAGAGAACGGGCGCCGATCGATCCTTTGAAGGCTCCCGATATCGGTGGACCCGAGCTGCATCCCACGGCGGGAGCGGTCGTCGTCGGAGCACGAAAAATTCTAATCGCCTACAACGTCAACCTCAATACTGCGGACCTGCAACTCGCCAAAGATATCGCGAATCGCATTCGAGCCAGAAACGGAGGCTTTCCGGGTGTCAAAGCGCTCGGCCTCCCGCTCGCCTCGCGCGGACTGGTTCAGGTTTCGATGAACATCACAGACTTTGAAGCGTCTCCCGTTCACGTCATTTACGCAGAAGTGGCGCGGCTCGCTGCGCTCGCAGGGGTTGAGATCGTCGAAAGCGAACTGATCGGCTTGATGCCAAAAAAAGCCGTCGAGATGGCGGCTGCGGGACTGTTGAAGCTCTCCGACTTTCACTCGAGCCGCGTGATCGAAAACAGGGTGGATGAGTTAAGCTTTTCGAAGTAGGAACTTGCCTTGACTCGTCTGCTTCTCCTCATGAGCGCGATCCTGCTGGCCGGCGCTCGCG
>JAFARV010000390.1 GCA_019245255.1 Acidobacteriaceae bacterium
AAATCGAGCGGCGACCCGAACCTGCTGGTCGGGGCGAAGTAGCCCGTTACCTGATATCCCCAGGATGGTGCGAAAGGATGCTCGGCTATGGGTAGCAACTCAATATGCGTGTACCCGAGATCGCGAGCGTAGTGCACTAATTCCGTCGCTAGCTCCCGGTAGGTCTTGGGCGAACCGTCGGGATTCTTCTTCCAGGACCCGAGATGGACTTCATAGATCGAAACGGGACGTTCCAGAATGTTCGTGCTGGCGCGAGTCGACATCCAATCCTGGTCATGCCACTCGTAGGAATCGAGCTCGGCAACCCTCGAAGCGGACTTTGGCGGCGTCTCCGTCCAAAAACCGAATGGGTCAGCCTTCTCCTGGCTGTAGCCCCGGAAACGCGATTTCACGTTGTATTTGTAAGGAGTGCCCGCCTTAACGCCCGGCATAAAGATCTCCCACACGCCGCCTTCCCGCTGCCGCATCGGATTCTGGCGGGTATCCCAGCCGTTGAAGTCCCCGATTACGCTGACCACTAGTGCATTGGGAGCCCAGACTGCGAAGCGTGTTCCAACGACTCCGTCGAGTGTCATTACGTGGGCGCCAAACGAGTTGTACGCCTCGTAGTTCGTCCCTTCGAGAAATAAGTGGAGATCAAAGCTGCTGATTGAGGGCGGAAAACGATAAACGTCTTCCATTTCATGCCTGTTTCCGTCGTAGCCGGTCAGGCGCAAGCGATAGCTTTTGGGCTGCGTGTCGAAACGAGCCTCGAACACTCCCGCCTGGTGAATGCGCTGCATGGATTTCGAATCAACGCCGTCCAGGACCTCGATTTCCTTGGCGAGCGGCAAAAACGCACGCACGATCCAGCCCGTTTCGGCGTCGCTCAGCAAAGCCTTGGCCCCGGCGTGATCGGCATGAGGTCCCAAAACCCCGAACGGGTCCGCATGATAACCGCCCGCCAGCGCTTGCAATTCTTCTTCGGTCATTCGCTTACTCTCCCCACGTGGTCTGGTATCGTTGTTTCAGCTTCGCTGCCGGCGAGCATCACCTCTTCATCCTGCACTCAGGAGACTAACAATCGAGAATGAAACCGAACCGGCCCTGCAGGCGTTTCTGCGTGGGCTCCCCAAGGCCGAGCTGCACTTGCATCTCGAGGGCTCCGTCGAAGCAAAAACAATTCAAGAGCTCGATCCATCGTTATCGTTGGATGCCATCCACGCGAATCTTCATTACACCGGGTTTGCCGGTTTTTTGAAGGCCTATGTCTGGGTGACGAAAAAGCTGAATTCGCCTGAAGCCTACGCGCTCGCGACACGCAGGCTGCTCGAAAACCTCCGGGCACAAAACGTGACGTATGCGGAAATTACGTTATCGGCCGGTGTAATTCTCTGGAAACAGCAGAATATAGAGAAGATTTTCGAAGCCATTTGCGCGGAAGTGGACCGTTTCCCGGACCTTGAAGTTGGTTGGATCTTCGATGCCATTCGGCAGTTTGGAGTAGAAGAAGCTTCAAGGGTGTTTTCGATTGCAGAGGAGATGCGCCGGCACGGAGTCGTTGGAATCGGAATCGGTGGGGATGAAGAGCGTGGACCTGCCGAGTGGTTTGCCGAGTTGTATCGGCACGCCCGCCATGCCGGTCTTCGACTTACGTGTCACGCCGGCGAGGTTTCCGGCCCTCAAAGCGTTCGCCAGGCTATCGAGATCGGCGCTGAACGCATTGGGCACGGAATCCGTTCGATTGAAGACTCCGAGCTGATTGAAGAACTGAAACGCCGCGACATTCCGCTCGAGATCTGCCCATCGAGCAACGTGTGTACGGGCGCGGTTCCTCGTCTGACCGAGCATCCGTTGCGGAGACTCTGGGATGCGGGTGTGCCGATCGTGTTAGGGACGGACGATCCGGCGCTGTTCTTCACCGACCTCATCCATGAATACACGCTGGCAGGCGAAATCTTTGGGTTCTCGCACCAGGAACTACAGCAGCTTGCCGGGAACAGTTTTAAATACAGCTTCAGGAACTAGCCGCGGCCTTCGCCAACGCTGTTCTCGAGCAGTAGCCGGATGAGGGCTTCTAGCTCGCGGATACGATCGCTGAGTTGCTCGATATCGCTCGCCTCGGTTTCCGCCATGGCTGCGACGCGGTCGTGCTCGAGCATCCCGATCACAGCAGACCGGCCCTTGACGATCCGGCCAGGAATACCCACCACAGTCGATCCTTCCGGGACCGAGTGCACTACCACGGAGCCCGCGCCCACTCGAACGTTGTCGCCCAGAGTGATATTGCCAAGGACCGCGGCCCCGGTGCCGACCACCACGCGGTTGCCTAAGGTCGGGTGGCGTTTGCCTCGTTGATTTCCGGTGCCACCGATCGTCACGCCCTGATAAAGGAGGACATCGTCGCCGATCTCGGCGGTTTCGCCTATTACTACTCCAAGCCCATGATCGATGAACAAACGTTCGCCAATCGTAGCGCCCGGATGAATCTCAATTCCGGTGAGAAAGCGCGCAAAATGAGAAACGAGGCGGGCTAAGACGAAGCGCTTTCGCTGATATAACCAGTGTGAAAGTTTGTGGAATAGCACCGCGTGCAGCCCGGGGTAGCAGAGTACGATCTCGAGCGTACTCTTGGCGGCGGGGTCTTCTCGCTTTATCGCCTGGATCTGATCGCGCAGAGACATCAAAACACTAGTCCCTCTTACGATGCAATTTTCGCGCCCAAGGTCGCCGGATGCTAGCCTTAAGGCAGACAATGCCGCGGGAATATCTGCTGGTATTAGGCTTTGCCGTATTGGCCACGGCTTTTCCGCTGCTTGCGCTGGCTGTCGGCCGGCTGCTTCGGCCCTCAAATCCGACTCCCGCAAAGCTCGAACCGTACGAATGCGGCATCGAGCCTGAATCGACCGCCCGTGGCCGCTATTCGGTCCGGTTCTACCTCGTGGCGATGCTGTTTGTCGTCTTCGATGTCGAAACGGTCCTGCTGTTTCCGTGGGCGCTCCGATACAAGCACCTCGGGTGGTATGGGGTCGGGGAAGCCGGGATCTTCCTGGC
>JAFARV010000244.1 GCA_019245255.1 Acidobacteriaceae bacterium
CTTCGGGATTGCGGATCGGCCAACGTTGCCGCTGTACCGCAATTCGCGAACAATAAGGCACCTGCGGCGATCCAGACGAAGAACGTGAGTGTCATCCTAACTGCAACTGACGTAATCTGCACAGAACTCGGATACGCCAAAACGCTCCCAGTGTCTATTATTGGAATGCTCCCAGCGCTTCGGCTTCGCTGCGTTCATCGCCTGTAAACCGATGTTCCCGCATGATAATTGCGCCAGTCGAACCAATAGTCTTTGATGACGGGCACGCGTTCGAGACAAGCGCCTTTAAGTCGGCCGCTTACGACACAACCTTCGAAGTTCCATGACGAACCGGTTGCATCGTCGATTACGAGCGGAAGCGCAGGGTTTTTGTTGACCTCTGATACTCGATAGAACTGAGGCGTTCCGGTCTGGCCCGGCACATGGCTTTTGAAGACGCGGACCGACTGATTATCCGGGCCGACGACTAGAACAATTGGCGCCGAGCCGATACGGTCCTCGATCAGCTTCTCGTCCCGAACCGCACTGAACGGGTATGCACGGGCAACTCCGTCGATTTCGACTCCGAGCATCAAGGTGCGGTCCTTCACGCCGGGATGCGGGAAGCTAATGACCGTCGGCGCATGAGCCATCCTTTTGTCCCAATCCTTCTTGGCGTAGTCACCGGTATACCGCGCCACGTCCTTCAGAACGGTTCCATTCGGTTGTTCGGACTTCCAGAGAGCGAAGGTCAGCTCGTCGGCGGGGACGAGTTCGAGTTGCTTTCCTTTTAGCGGACCGGAGATTGCTTTGCCGGTGATCTGCTGCCAATACGTTCCCGTTTGATCATCGCGCATGATGAAGTTCTGATTATTGATGCCGGCCAGATGAAAGGTCAACCTGAGGCCTTCAACCGTGCTGCGGAACACCAGACCGGTGTGACAGAGCGTTCAATACGTCGCGACAATGGGCACGGTCCCGAGAACATCGTTGACGATGTGGTGGTAGGACATGCTGCGAATGGGATAGGCGCGTGAAGACCCATTGAGGCTGACAGCGATCACTTCCTCGTCGCTATCGAGCTTGGTTTGCGAACCAGCCTGGAACAAAGGCCGCTGCAATGGATGAAACATCTGCTCATAAATGTTCACTCGTGAAAGCACCGCAAACGCAACTACTGCGGCTACCAGCGCTACAACCGTCCCGCGGAGGAATCGCCGCTGCGTATTTCGCCAAACGAGGACGGCAGTGACGGCAGCAAGAATGGCGCAACAAATCTCTATGAACGGGCGGTAGCGAGTGATCGCTAGCGCCAACAACAGCTCACGCGGCCCCTGCTGCCTGAAGGGGCGTATGACGTAAACCGGATAGAGCAGTGCAAACAGTGAAACGCAGGCACAGCACAGCAGCACGAGAATGCCTTGCCGATTACGCATGACGTCGAGACCCCGTCATTGTACCTGTTTCACGGCTACATTGTCATCGTCATCGAAAACTCGAATCGCGATGGCCTGATCGGCGGGTACCTCGAACGAGTATTTCACTGTTTGCGATCCGCCGACCTTACTCACTGGCTCAATGAGCGTCCAGTCGCCGCCATCGAGCGAGTATTCGGCTTTATCAACCCAACTGAGAGCGTCCGTCGCCGTGAAGGTAATCGCAGCTCGATCCCCGTGACGCACAACATTGACATCCGTAATCGTGGGCGGAGTATTGTCGATGGTGAATGGGTCGCTATCCATGCAGGATGTCAAAGCCGCTGCCGGCGTGTTGTCCGGTGCGTCCGAAGCTGTGATACGGATGATGTAATCGCCGTCGGGAAACGCTGTCGTGTCGAAGGAATAAAATCGTTCAAGCAGTTTGTCTTTGAGCAAGCGCCAGGTCGTTCCCTTCTTGTTGCGCAACTCGACCTTGAAAATCAACGAGTCGTTGTTCTGGTCACTAGCGCTCCATCGCACGGTCAAGTAGCCTTTGCTGTATTGCAGTGTTGCCGCAGGCGCCGCTTCCGCCGCTGAGGACGAAGGCGCATTCCTTTTCTGACCAACGGCGGGAACGCTGATGCTCGTGGGCGAACCCGATGCTGCGGAATTCCTTTCAAGTGTCAGCACGCTCGACGACTCACGATAGTTAAACGGAGCAATGTCGATCTGTCGTATACGAGGCGCGACGTTCTTGGCAATGAAGGGAATATCGACGGAGCTAAGAACTGGAGATGGGCCGTTTTCGTTTCGGGTCAAGGTAAATCGGTACTGAAGAAACCGTGCGGGCGGGGCTTTCACGTCGCCGCTCAGGTCCGAGAGCACCACGGGCGACCATGCGCTCCAATCATGCTGAGGATTGCTGAGATTTCCGCTGCGGGTCTCCAGCCGTATGCTGCCCGCCGGGCAATCACAGGTAATATGTGCGGTGCCCCAATAGGAGAAGTCGTTCGCATCGAGCACGTCGCTTTCGAGTACTCCGCTCGATTGTAGCTTTGGTCCGATTGCGTACACGTTCCCTACGTTTCCGGTAACGGCGTAAATCGTTCCCGATTTGCTACTCAGGAAAGCCGTTACCTGAGTGGGTGGGGCATTGAGCAGTTCGGTCGACAATTGTTCGGAATCGACACGATAGATGACGCCTTTGTTTCCCGTGCCAAGTAAAGGTCTGCCGTCCCGATCGAAGGCGATGGCGTAAACAAGATCTGACGAAGATTGCCAGATGCGTTCGGCGAAACCATCCTGCTCGATTCGATACAGTTCCGACCCGCCGGTCACCGCTGCTGCTAATGAGCCGATGGCCGGACCTAAACTCGGCGGACTGGCTCCAGACCTCGGCGCGCCCGTGGGCGTTACGGGCGGAGCCGTGGAGGGCAACACAGGAGCCGGACCCGTGACTGAAACGGCGCCGGTCTTATTCCCGACGGATGCTGCATAGATAATGCCATGGTGTTCTGCGACCGCGGTCACCTCCCGCTTGCCGGTTTGATACAGAACAAATGTCTCTCCTTGGGGAGTGACGCGAAGCACCAGCCCGCCTGGTTCCGTACCAACAATCAAGTCGCCGGCCGCATCGATGATCATCGAGCGAGCATGCGTTTCGTTGGTCTGCGCAAACTCCGAACCCTTACCGTCGGGAGTGACCTTGTAAATGACGCCGGAATCCCCGGTCGCCACAAACAAGTTTCCGGCGCTGTCAAAACTCATGCTCCAGATGTATTTACAGTTGGCATCGAAAAAAAGTTGTGGCTTCCCATCGGTGCCGATTCGATAGATCTTCGCGTCGGGAACAACTGCTGCGTAGACGCGTCCGGCGGCGTCGACCGCCAAAGCATGGATCTCCAAACCGGGGACTTCAGCGAACAGCTTGCTGTGTCCACCCGGTTTCAGTTGAAATATACGTGCCGTTGCGCCTGTGGGAGCGCCGCCCGCGTAGTAGATGAAGCCCTTCGAATCTTGAGCGATGGCCCACAGATATGGAACGGTGGTGCTGTCTAGCTCTGTAAATTCGGGAGCGAGATTGACCCGTCCATCGCTGCGGATCGACAGGTGCTTGCTCGTGCCGCGGGTAAAATCCGCCTGTTCCGATTGATCCCAGATCTGTGTTTCTACCGCGAGACAGGGCCGCAGTATGGCAGCCCCGAACAGCAGAACAGCCGCCAGGCGGCGAAGAGCCGTTGGGTTATTCATGAGATGTCTGATTGGATTTTGTAAATGCTATTAATTGACGTAAACCTTAAGCGAGTAGCTGCCCGTGACAACCCGATCCAGGGGAACCGAGAGCTGCTCGTGTGCGCTCTCGGGCGAGCTTACAAACTGATGATTCGTCGCCCGGCCGCTTTGCATTACATTCAATATCGAAGCGGGTAAGTCGGGCAGAATTTTTTCATCCGAGTAGATCGTGGGCTCCGACCCGATCAGCGAAACATAGAGGCGATTGTTGCTGCGCTCCTCGTTCAGCATCGCAACGGTTTGTGGAATGTCTTCGATCCGGTTTAGCGAACTGGCTATGTTCTGGAAGCGGCTGAGCGTATCGGAGTCGCTGAAGAGAATCTGGTGCTCACCTTTGGACAGGCCCGCCGGGAGTTTGACGGTAATGTTTTTCTCAATAAGATCTCCATGATACGGCCGGAGAAAAACCTTTACGGGCACGTCAGTTCCCGGCATAACTTTGTTATCCGAGATCCAGGCCGATTCGATTTGAGCGATCCGGCGGTCGGGAAGTAAGTCAACGTCGATATTGACGGCGTCAAGCCGGGGAAGCTTCTCCGAATTGATGAAGAGGCGGTTGAATTTGTCGCCCCACCAGCCGGCCAGCAGCATCGGCGTGGGCACTGCGGCTTCCGCAGGGGCCTGCATGGTAGTGAGTTCAATCCGCTGTTGACCTTGAACCTTCAACTCTCCGTGAAGCCGGTAGGTGGCTTCTTCCGAAAAATCGTTCAGGTTTGAAATCGAGTTGAACAGGATAGCCATCATCAAATACGGCGTCCATTTCTGGTTGACGAACACCCGGTAGTGAAAATCGCGTGACTTGCGAACCGTGTTGTCGCTGTTGTACGAGCATACGTGCATGTTGACGGGAATCATTTGGGAGATGCCGCCCAGTTCACCCTCAATAGCGCTATGCCGGTCCTGGTGAAGCACTCCCACAACCTCGGACGCGTTGCCCATCTTGGTCGGCTGGTAAGCGGAGGCAAGGGTTGTAATGATCTCTTCCTTTGCCATCGGCATGTCCACGGGGCCGAGGTTGAACATCGGATGCCCGAACGCAAGCACTCGTTTTCCGTCGTTGTAGCTTACTGTGCCGGCGCCTGTCATGGTGATGTCACCCGAGACAAGTACCGCTGCGACGCTCTCTCCGGGCTGAAGCGAGGTCGCCCAGTCTTTACCGAGCTTCGAGGAGTCCAGGTTTCCGGAAGCTCCGCCTTGCACCACACTGAGCCCGAGTTGATTGAAGATTGGTCCGAATGTCCGGACGCTTTCATCTGTGAATCCCGAAATGCTGATTGGCGTTGCAATCGGAGTTAGGGCCGGCGATTCGAGACCGCTTTGCGTCGAGGCTGCCGCCATCACCCGGTTGACCATGTCACCAGGCAAAGGCAGCGTTGTGTTTGCGACCAGAACCTTGTCGGGGGTTTTGCTGTCGGAAGGCCGGGACGTGTCGTAATCTTTCACCTCCAGCATGAGGTCGATTGGCGTAATGCCGCAGATTGAGTCCGGCGAGAAAACACTTAAACGCAAGGAGACCGCGCCGACAAGCTTTCCGTCGATGTAAACAGGGCTGCCGCTCATCCCCCCGGCTACGTTCGTGCGCTGGGCTTTGCCGCCCATTTTGCCCAGGATGATGTCCTGTTTCGGGCCCCACGCGTTACGCCATATCCCCACGATTTCGATCGGCACGGGCTCTGGTTTGCTGCCCTGGAAAACGGTCCAGGCGATCCCGGTCATACCTGGCTTGATTTCGTTCTCCGGAAAAACTTGAACCGGCCCCGCCTTTGGCGGAGTGAGGTTTGCGAGCGGAGTAACGGCGGGGTCGCTGCCCAAAAGGGAAACAGAGAGGAATAGTGAGCTTAGCAGCGCTCGTTGGAGCATTGATTTACCTATCTAGTGACACAACACAACTTTAGCGACACAACAACTCAGGCGCGGCACGGAGCCTGAGCCGGTGCGGTATCCGACCATTATCCCCCACATCCAGCCAGATGGGTTGAGAACCTTTGGAGCATTAATCCCGGTTCATATCAGCCATTTGGCGCCCGCTGACAGATGTGTGCGGCCTGCGCAGATTGTAGACTGAAACAGGATTGACGCTTCCGAGGCTGGAACAGGAGATAAACAATGATTCGCCACACTTTAACGCTGGCTACTGGATGTCTTTTTTTTTGCGCGACGCTGATGGCGGCGCAAGGCAAGGCTGACAAGGGGGACGCCGCCAAGGGCAAGCAGGTTTTCGAGCAATGCTCGGTGTGCCACAACGTGGACTCGCCCGAGAAGAAAATGGGCCCTTCTTTGCAAGGATTGTTCAAGCGCAAAACCTTGCAGAATGGAAAGCCGGTGACCGACGCCAACGTTTTAGCCCAGATCAATAACGGCGGGAACGGAATGCCGGCGTACAACGATATGCTGTCAGCCGAAGACAAAGC
>JAFARV010000486.1 GCA_019245255.1 Acidobacteriaceae bacterium
AACAGCGACGGTACGCTCGCGACTAAGACGGATGCGAAATCGCAGCAGGTTCAATATAGCTATGACATCTACGGCCGGCTGATCCAGATCTCGCGCGGCAAACTGGTGAACGGCACATTCAATGAGGATGTGACGCAGCGGACCACGCTCACCTACGACGGCACGAACGGCGGGTTCTCATCGAACACCGCGGGACGCGTGTCGGAGGTGCAGTATTCAGGCCCACACGGCCTGCAGTTTGCGGAACTCTACAGCTATCATGCGGCGGGCGGCGTTACGGCCAAGCGGCTGAACGTTTCGGGCGCGGCCCTGGGCTCATACTCGCCCAATCTCGAAGCCGACTACGCCTACGACAGCACCGGCGGGATCACCAGTGTGCAGTACCCGTTTGCGCAGTGGCAGAACGGAGCGGTGACCACGGCCGGCCCGCAATACACTTATGGATACCTATGATTGTGTCAACTGAAAAGTTGACAATCGTCGAAAAATGTAAGCTGCGCGAGTGCTGCGAAGCACAAAGCGGCTTTCCCGTAATTGGAAAAAAGCGCGAGACGGGCGGCGGTCAAGGCCGGCGGAGCCGCACCTTTGGTGCTTGGCCTTGACGGCCAATAGCCCGGATCGCGCTAAGCGGGAAAGCGGGAAAGCCGCTGTCACTTACTTATCAACTTAGTTACTATTCGGCTGGTTACGAGCAGCGGACACAAAACGTCCCTGACCGCCGCCGCGCTGCTCAGGCGAGGAAAGGGCGTGATTGTTCGCGGCGGCCTGAAAAACCACGCAATTAGACGAGCTATACGCAATCGCCGAGGGTCGGGTAGGCATTCCTGGTCCCCCCTTTTGAGCACGCGACAGGGTCACTATAAGTAAATCGATGGTTCCAACTTACACGCACTTACTCGGAACTCCGCCGCACCCGGTGCGATTTTCGGATGCAAGCGGCGTAAGCGGTCACACCATGTTGCGCCAGCATAGCTTCCTCTCCCGGCGAGAAGGCCGCGAGCGCAGGCAGCTGCTCACCGGCGTAAATCTGATCCAGCGACGGAAGCGCACGCGTGCGCGCCCCCGAGCCATAATGGGCCGGGCGGGCTTGGCCTTTGGCGAAACCGCCTTTCCGCCTCTTGCCTGTGGCACGCACACGCAGCCGGCTGAGCTTGGCTTGTACCGTCTTGGGCTGCGCATAGCGGTACGGCTCGTTGTTCTTAAGCATGTGCCAGGCAATGGTGACCAGCTTGCGCGCGGTGGCCACCACCGCGACATTGCGGTTCTTGCGCTTGAGCAGGCGGCGGAAGAACACGCCCAGCGGCCCGGGATGACGCGCCACCTGCTGGGCCGCCTGTACCAGCATCCAGCGTGCGTGACTCGCGCCCTGTTTGGTGATGCGGCCGTGATAACAGTGATGGCCCGATTGCCGGGTGGAAGGCACTAAGCCAAGGTAAGCGGCCGCCTTGTCCGGGTTGGCGAAGCGGCTGACATCGCCCAGGGCCGCCAGCACCGTCTGCGCCACCGTGACATCCACACCGGGCAACGTCAGCAGCAGTTTCATTTCCGGCTGCTGGTAGGCGGCTTCGGCCAACTCCTGGTCGAGTTCGGCGATCTGCTGTTCGATCAGCGCGAGCATACCCAACTGGCGGCCGAGTGTAGCGGCGCTTTCCGCATCGAGCGCCAACCTCTCGAGCCAAATGCGGCCGCGCTGGCTGAACAGATCCTGCACCGGCGGCTGCAGCAAGCGCTGCTGCAACACGGCGTGGATGCGGTTCTTGACGCGCGTGCGGTCCGCGCTCAAGTTAGCGCGCTCGCTGGAGCGCTGGCGCATGCGGCGGGTTTCTGCTTCCGGCATCCACACGCGCGGCAGGTAATCGCAGCGCAGCAGTTGCGCCAATACGAGCGCATCCACACGATCCGTCTTGATCTTGGCTTCAGCAATCGCTCGTGTGCGCAACGGGTTCGACACCACCACTTCTTTAACCAGCGGCGCCAGGATCCCCGCAATCGCCCAGCTGTTGGTGGTCGCCTCCAGCGCCACCCGGCAGTCACTCAGATGCCGGCGCGCAAACTCCTCCAGTTTCTCGCCTTCGGTGGCCAGCCGCTGACGCAGCAGTACCGCCCCGGTTTCCTCCACCACCACGGCTTCTACTTCTTTCTTGTGCACATCCAGTCCGGCAAAGCGCATAATAGAAACAACCTCCAGGTTCCGGAGAGCAGAGGCGACTTACTTAAGGGCAAAACGGTAACTACCTATTCGAGCTCACAGCTCAACCGGGTGGACCAGAGGGGCGGCCACTTACGACAGCGGGTTCGAAACCCATACCTATACCCGGCCGGCCCCAAGGTGTTCGGCCCTGCTCTCCCGGCTTGGTCCACGCTTCACACCTTGTCCCAAGCCCGGTAGCTTTCAGTAGATCGCATCGCCTGCCGCGCTTCCTCTTCCACCAAAACTGCGCCGCCGCGGGCGCGCTGCTCTCTACTCACAATCATGCCCGGTACGACGCCATGTACCGGCTGAACACCATGACCGGTCCGAACAGTCAAACGCTAGTGAGCGGGGTCAGTTACGGTCCGGCGAACCAGATGCTGCAACTCAACGCGGCAGCCTTCACCGAGACACGTTCCTACAATGCGAATCTGCAGATGACCGAGCTGGTATCGGGCGCGAATGTTCACTTCAAGTACAACTACTCCGCGACGCAGAACAACGGCCGCATTCTGTCGCAGACGGACGTCATCAGTGGCGAGACGATTACCTATTCGTACGATTCGCTGAATCGCCTAATCCAGGCAAACGGCACCGGCGACCCGACCGGTAACTGGAGTCAGCAGTTCAGCTATGACGGTTTCGGAAATCTGATCCAGAAAATCGGCGCGGCCGCCCCGAGCAATACGGCGCTGAGTACCGATCCGACAACAAACCGCCTGAACGCCAACGGGGCGCAGTACGACAACAACGGCAATCTGACCGCGTTAGGGACCGGTTCATTTGCTGCTGCATACACCTACGACATCGAGAACCGGATGACCGTCGCAGTCCCGGCTCCCGGCGGCAATCAGGTGCTGTATGGCTACGATTCGTCGAACCAGCGGATTTATCAGGGCACTTACAACGCTTCAACGCAAACTTATTCGAACGAGCAGCTCTATTTCTACGGGATTGACGGCAAGAAACTGGCCGTGTATTCCGTCCAGAGCTCCGGAACAGTCACTTTAAGCTGCACGACCACAAATATCTGGTTCGCCGGCCGCCTGCTCACTCCTGAAGATAGGCTCCAATCACGAGGCAAATACTTTCCGTATGGCGAAGATCGCTACAATCCAACACCGGCCAATCCATCCAACGATCAGGAGAAATTCGCGACTTACACGCGCGATTCGGCGACGCTGCTCGATTACGCCTACCAGCGGTACTACAACAGCCAGTTAGGGCGGTTCCATACGGTCGACCCGGATTCCGGAAGTGCGAGGCTGTATGCGCCGCAAAGTTGGAATCGATACGGGTATGCAGTACAAGATCCAACCAACTACACTGATAGCAGCGGACTTGCAGTTACCTGCTTCATCAAGAGCAACGGAGCCTTTACTTGCGTGGATAATGTGCCACCTGTCGGCGGTGATCCCGGGGGTGGGGGCGGCATTACTCCAACTGGTCAACAGCCGCCACAGAAGCCTACGCCGACGGAGCCAGGTCCCACAGACCCGGGACCACCGCCCTGTGGAATGAAATACTACAACTTCTTCAACCTGATGGTGCCGTTTGCGAACCAACTTGCTCAGAAATGGAATACCGATCCCAATTTCATTTTGGCTCTATCAGCATACGAAAGCGGCTGGGATCCCATATACGCTGGATCGAGTCACAAGGCTCCAATAAATAATCCTTATGGCCTGACGCAAGCTGGCGGGAACGATCTGACATTCAAGTCACTTCAGGACGCGACCAATTACTGGTCCAACAATGACGGTCAATATATCAAGGGCGACCAGAACATTGCCAAGTTTGCGAAGGATCTCCAGCCTCACTACAATACAGCCAATCCAGCTTGGCAAAATACCCTTGTGAGCGTGTACAACGCCGAATTACGTTTGAGGAAACAATGCGGGCAGTAAGTGGCACCATCAAACTTCTGGCGGCTTGTGCAGCCTTGGGCATCTCATACTGCCAACCGCAGGCCGGAGTGCAATTGGAGAAAGTCCGTGGCAGATACACGAATACCGCATATCTCTACTCGGTTGTTGTGCCCCCTTCGGTAGCTGGGTACAGAAATGCCGCTCCAGCCCCGAATCACGGATTCGGAATCGACCTCGAGACAGATCGCTCTCACATTTGGGTCGACGGTTCTTTTGATGTTCTTGATCTCCGCACTTCAGAAGCGATAGCAGCTGATACCGCCAAGACATTTTACGAAACGGATGGCCTGTCCCTTGTAAAGGACACCGCCATGACACTGTCTGGAATTCCCGCAAGAGAATTGACAATGCAGAGCGACAAACCACATGCCAAGCTCGGATTTTCTCATTGCGTCGTCGCCGCTCGGCCACTGCCCGGGCGGCCCGTCGGAATTGTTTACACGATTTGTCTTCAAGGACGTGCGGATAACGACACTGCTGAAAACGTCTTTGGGAGCTTGGTGCGGTCATTCCAAACTATCGATCTGCCGGAGTGAGAAGGCGGCTGGGGGGGAATGTTCACTTCAAGTACAACTACTCCGCGACGCAGAACAACGGGCGCATCCTGTCGCAAACGGACGTCGTGAGCGGGGAAACGATTACCTATTCATATGATTCGCTGAATCGGTTGATTCAGGCGAGCGGTACCGGCGATCCGACCGGCAACTGGTCCCAGCAATTTACGTATGACGGTTTCAGAAACCTGATCCAGAAAATCGGCGCAGCCGCACCGAGCAATACGGCGCTGAGCACCGATCCGACAACCAATCGCCTGAACGCCAACGGAGCGCAATACGACAACAACGGCAACCTGACCGCTCTCGGAACCGGCTCATTCGCCGCTGCGTACATATATGACATCGAGAACCGGATGACTGTTGCCGTGCCAGCACCCGGCGGCAACCTGGTGCTGTATGGCTATGACTCGTCCAATCAGAGGATCTATCAAGGCACTTACAACGCTGCGACACAGACTTACTCGAACGAGCAGTTATACTTCTACGGGATCGACGGCAAGAAACTGGCGGTGTACTCAATCCAGAATTCGGGAGCAACGATATCGTGCACAACCACGAATATCTGGTTTGCTGGGCGATTGCTGACGCCTGAAGATAGGCTCCAGTCGCGAGGCAAGTATTTCCCGTACGGCGAAGATCGCTACAATCCAACACCGGCAAATCCTTCCAACGATCAGGAGAAATTTGCGACTTACACCCGCGATTCGGCAACTTTACTGGATTACGCCTATCAGCGCTACTACAACAGCCAGTTAGAAAGGTTTCATACAATCGATCCGTATCCTGAAAGCACGTATCTACGTTTGCCCCAAACCTGGAATCGTTATGGGTATTCCATGGGCGAACCGATCAATGACTTTGACCCTGATGGACTCTCGCTCATCCCGATCAGTACTTCACCCACACCGACATGTCTTGACGATGTCTTGCAGGAGGTAGTTGGGGGCGACACTCAGGCCGCAGTGGATGCGCACTTCAACTCCAACAACAATCTAGGAATGCTGCAGCTCGTTACTTGGTTCGAATGGGAGGCACCATCCGTACCGGCAAATGACGCGGTGTGGCGAGACATAGCTGCTTCATACGTAAATCAGTGGCAGGCACCTGCCAACATCAAGAGTGCGCTACATCTGCCCTCTGGAAGCTTGGTTAATGTGCTACACGCTCAAAGCAGCGTCTTTTCAACGTCAGGATCATTCAATACGTTCATGAATGGACTGTACACTCAACTAAACTACGATCCTACAAAGTCCGCATATGCGAAAGAAGTGTGCAGCGGAATGATTAGTGCCTTCCTGGATGCACAAGCAGTTTACAATGCGGCGAGCTTTAATCCGAATGGTCCTTTTGTTTTCAGGTCCGGCACTGGCCAGACGCCAAGTTACACATATCCCCTTATAAATTATTACTCAGGTTACGGGGTACAAATCAATGGCACGCAGGTGCTTTGGAGATTCTGGGGTTTTGGTAATCTGCCAAAGCCATCATCGCCTGCTGGACCGCCCGGGCCACCAACATCGCCTCCTCCTTCCCCAGCGCCGCACGCCCCGGTGCCAGGGCCGAATCCGCGGCCGGTATCGAAGCCGCCATTGACCTAAATCGTGTGGACGAGGGGATGCGTGCCGCGAATCTTACTGCTAATAATGAAACCGTGGATGCGTCTCGTGAATGCGCTCGCATCCGGAACGTGCGTAGGATGCTACTCTCTGGCCGCGGTCATAATTATGAGTGCGATGCAGTTGAGTGGAGGCATGCCGGACCTGTTGTATCTAGGGGAAATTCGACCGTTGCAAGATCGTCCGGCGGCATCCGTGGATCTCAAAATAGCGAAGGCGGTAGCGGCTGGCAGCGGCGTTGTAATATCCGGGCACAACGACCGGGGTCGCCTTTGGACCGCCACACTACCGATTGGCGGTGGAATGAACTGGACAAGAGCCTGGATTGCAGATTTCGACCGGAATTCCAGGCGTGATCTGATGCTGGTAGCGTCCTTCCCCGTGAACGGACGTTGTGTTCATGAGGGCACTGTCTCGTTTCTTATGATCGACAAGAACGGCGATCCGGTTCCCTGGATTATGAAAATGCAGCTTACGCCGGAGTCCGACCCAAGCTGGCGAAAACCGCCGTTACTATTCTTTCACTTGAATGATCCGCAACCGGCTCAATTGCTCCGAGTAGACTGCGAACCCACTACAACCCCCGAGCGCTTCGGGCAGGATTTTCACCTCAACGGAGTCTATGAGGCCGAAAACGCATCATGGAAGCTGATCAGGCCGTCGAACGTCCGGCCATATGCAACGGCGGGCGGGGACAGTTATATCTTCGATCGACAAGACAGATGGGTGACCCCCGATCCGCGGCGATGGCCGGATTTCGGCAATGCATCGCAGCCATTCCATCGGGCTTTGCAGATCAGTGCGGTGAGACCCGCAGATCCCAAGTGCCAAGAGTGGAGCATAGGAAGAATTGTGGGAACCGGACCGGGAAAAAGGATCATTCCACGGGCACCAGACCCTGAGTGCGACATGAGAGGGAGCAATCGCCTGGTCCTGAGTGATGGAACCACATGCTATGGCTGGCCGACCATCGTTCTGGATCAAGCGAACCGGCGCTCAATTACTGCACCCGTATCCGAACCGCAAACCGAGGCGATTCTCAAGGAAATCGCGCGACAGCATCTGCCTGTAAGTCTCAGCGGCCAAGCCGACGCGACGCGCTGTAGTCCGGTAATCCTGTGGGCCTTCGGGTCTGACCATTAACGAGTGCTATATAGCCATGCTCCGGAACTTAGCATCTGGCTTCCTGCTGCTTGCTTCGACTCTGGTTGCGGCTCACGGCGCACAGATTCATCTGGGGAACGCATTATCGTTCCGTATGCCCGATGGATGGCAGGACATTAGCAGAAAGCGTGGAGCAAGCCCGGGCCAAATTTTTTTGCTCTTTGCGCCCCCGGGGGAGGAAGACGTCAAAGGTCCCATTGTGCCTCCCGACGGTGCGCTAGTTGTGGTCAATTATTTTGGAGACCAGAGTCCGGACGGTGCGATAGAAGGCTTGATTCATCAGCATCGTGGAATCGAGTACAACCAAACCATCTGTAAGTTTCCGGCCAACGCTCATTTGAGCCAGATACACCGCATCGAATGGCATGAGCCGGAGTCTGCAACGTTCGTCTATGAAAATATCGAGGAGTACTTCTCAATCGAGAAACATGTTGTCTGTGTTTCAATCACCTATCGGCTGGGAAATCCGCGATCTCCAAGATTCCTTCGTGGTTTACAGGACGTGCTCGTCAGCATGAAAGCACATTGAGCATCATACGAACGGCGGGTTCTCATCGAATACCGCGGGACGCGTGTCCGAGGCGCAGTATTCAGGCCCGCACGGCCTCCAGTTTGCGGAACTCTACAGCTATCATGCGGCGGGCGGCGTTACGGCCAAGCGGCTGAACGTTTCGG
>JAFARV010000250.1 GCA_019245255.1 Acidobacteriaceae bacterium
AAAGACGCACTGAGCGTAGAGGTTTTTGGCGAGTTAAAAAACGTGGCTCCCGAGGAAGCGGCTCGGAAGGGACTGCAGGCGTCGCAGGCGGTGTTCCGGAAGGCGGGGGTTTTGAGGGGAGCGTACTTGCTCAAGCGTGAATCACTGTAGCCGATCCGCGTGGTTAGCGCGGTCAGGCGTTAGGGGACGCGTGGTGTTTTTCCGGTCACTTCAGCGGCGCCGAGACCTGCTCGCTGTTGATGAAAGGATGCCCGTGGATCACGCGCCGAAGCATTACCCGCATGTTCTACCGCGAAGCGCATGAGAAAGGAGCCGAGCGCGCCCAATGCACCGGCTGTGAGTTGTGAAGTTCGGGTTCGTTGTCGCGAGAAAACAGAAACGGCAACGCTCGATGCGGTGAGCAGCGAGGCGGCCCTCCACATCACGCCCGGCAAGCCACGCTTCAGCGGACGTCCCACGGCGGGCACAACCGAAACCTGGCGCTCGAAGGCGTAGGATGCAGCCAGTTCCCCCAACCGTCCTACGTTACCGTAAATCGCAGTGATATGCCGCTGCTCATCGTTTTCACAGAGAAGATCGAGCACGGAGCCAACGCTTGCCACCGCTGAAGCTCCAAAGAGCAACGGGAGAACCTTGCGGCCTGCCTGCCACAGCGGAACGGCCGTATTTGCAATGAGCACACCAGTGTAAGTTGCGAGCGCCAGGCCGGAAATCCCAGAGATGATACCGAGCGTTTCGCCTATCCGCCGGATGAAGCCGGGAGCCCGCCTGAGAACGACTGCTGCGGCTGCAGTGCCGCCTGTTATTGAGAGCACCCAGGCACCCATGTTCATCGGCGATGTAGGCCGGAAGACGCGTAGCATGGCGAGAAAGCGCCACGGTCTGCCGAGATCGTAAATCAGCAGCACCCCACTTACTGTCGTGCCGATAAAGCCGATCAGATGGCAGCGCTGAATCAGTTCATCGACGCTTGGATCGCGCCGGAGTTCGAGCGCTGCGCCGAGTGCCATTGATGCGCCGGATAATCCGCCGATGAAATAGTAAGTTGGGATTGCCCAGGTCCAAACGGATTCCTGTAACAAAGCGCGATCATAGTAAGTTGGATCGCCGGCACGCGGCTCTGGTAATTGCGTCCATCGGCGCGCGATTTCCGCGATGTGCGGATCGCTGGAACCCGAACTCAGCTGCTGAGCAGCTTCGCCCATCAGCGAGCCGACTTCCCGATCGATGTCGCGCCCGTCGGTGTAGACCGGTTCAACAGACTTCCGGTATCTGGCAATCATGCCCTTCCGTCCTTGCCACCGAAAAAAGCCGTGCCGAGCGCGAGCGCTGCCATGCCCGCAGCAGCGGCTGCCATAGAAAGCCACGCGTGCTTCACCTTCTTGGTCGGCACCACCGGATCGGGCGGCAGATTGTAAACCTCCGGTTTGTCAACCAGAAGGAAGAAGGCGTTAAGGCCTTCGGTTCCGGGTTGGCCTTCTGCGTCTTCGCCGTATAAGTAAGCGTCGGCTATTCCGCGTTCGTGCAACTGCTGCACGCGCTGCTTGGCGTAATCGTGTAAGTGGCCCAGATCTCCGAACTGGATCGATTCAGTGGGACAAGCCTTGGCGCACGCCGGCTGCATGCCTTCGCGCAAGCGGTCGTAACAGAGCGTGCACTTCCAGACACGGCCATCTTCCTTGCGGCGGTCGATCACGCCGAACGGGCAACTGACGATGCAATATCCGCATCCATTGCAAATGTCCGGCTGGACGTAGACGGTGTCGAATTCGGTGCGGATAATTGCTCCCGTCGGGCAGGCCTCGAGACAGCCAGCGCGAGCGCAGTGCTTACAAACATCAGAATTGAACAGCCACGAAAAAGCGCCGTCCTCATCAGGATGCAGGGCCATCGGGCGCTCGATAAACGCGACGTGCCGCCAGGTGGATGCGCCGAGATGCACGGTGTTATCGTATGACATGGCGGTGAAGAGGAAGCCATCATCCGGCAATTGATTCCATTGCTTGCAGGCGACCTCGCACGCCTTACATCCGATGCAAAGCGTCGTATCTGTGAAGAAGCCTTTCGCGTTCGCCACAGCTAAACGTTTCCTTCCTTGGTTTCTTCTGCCTTATGTTCATGTCTGCTTTCCCGGCTCTGGCGCGCCCGCGGCAGATCGCGTTTCTCTTGATCCGGATGCTCCCGAGACCGGAACCATCCGGAGGTTATGTGCCGGCGACCTTTGCTCTTCCGCCCGGGAACGATATTTCCGGTGAACGCTTTCGATTCCTGAATGGAGACATTGGGGTCTGCCACAAACCCGATCAGGTCGTTGGCGGCGTCGCCACGAATGA
>JAFARV010000498.1 GCA_019245255.1 Acidobacteriaceae bacterium
ATCCCCGAGCTCCAATCTTCGCCGTGTATTCGGTGCAGCCCCATACGCGCCGCCAGTCGGGGCGAACGTGTACGCGAATTCTGCTGACGACAAGCCCCCGCCATACCACGCTCCACCTCCCCGGATGACCTCGGCCACGCATGCGGCGACAACATCAGCTTCAGTCGCACCTTCGACGGCGCTTTCCATCGCCATTGTTAATGCGCGGGTACCCAACGCGCCAGCCGCGCGCAGAAGCGCTTGCTCCGCCGGGCTCTTCACAATGCGCCACTCCCATGCCAGATCGTCCGCCTCAATGATCTCTATGTTTCCGACTGGAGCCAAGCGGTCGACTAAAGCCCGCATCCAGCGGCTCGCTAGGGCCTCGCCTCCAATTACTGCTATTTGGAAAGGCTCTCTTCGTCTCGGATCTGTCCGGCCGTGCATTGACTCAGCAAGGGTGTCAGTTACGGCCGCAATCAAATCGGCCGCGATGACGATACGATCCGCGGCGGCCGGACTGTCAGCCCGAGGCGCGGAGTCGGTGACCAGCGTGACCGGACCATCGCTCGGAATGATTACAGCGGCGTGACCCGCTGCGCGCCAGCGCCAATTCGCCTCAGCATTAGCTTGCGAGCGACCCCGAGATGTGCTCGGTGCACAAAGAGCGTCCGGTACGAAGCCTTGCGGTGTATAGTGGCCGCTCAGATATAAAACATCCGTCGTGCGGACCAGGCACACGAAGGAGGCAGTCTTGAATCTTGAACAACAGAAGAAACAGGCTCGCGAACTGTTGCGGGCTGTCCGCGCTGGAAGCCCTGATGCGCTTGCCCGGCTACGGCGCCTGCATTTACGTTGGGCCGCTGTCGATGATGCAACCGTTCGCGGCGAACTGGCCCTGCATGATGCGCTTTTTCTTGTAGCGCGCGAGCAGGGGTTTGACGGTTGGACAAAACTCAAGTCCTACGCGGAATCTTCTCCCGGCGCTCGCCACTCGCGACTCTTTGTCGCCGACGTGCAGTGGATCACGGACCGCGTTCATGGCCTGTTGCGCACCCGCCAGTCCGGGGGTCCGGCGGCCCTTGAGCAGATTCGCGAGTGGCACCCGCGCTTCAGCAGCTGCTCGGACGAAGAGATTCGTCAGGCTCCATTTACCGAAGCCGACGCCCAACTGGTCTATGCGCGAGAGCATGGATTCGATACCTGGGATGACCTCGTCCAGCGAGTGAACCTGCTCGCGTCCGCTTCGAACGTAGACGCCACCGAACCGTTTCTTGCTGCCTTTCGGGCGTTGGAACAAGGAAATATCCCAACCCTGCGTTCGTTGCTGCAGCGCTACCCACAAATAGCTCAGCAGCGTGGAACCAATGGGAATACTCTGTTAAATCTCGCAGTCAGTACCGCAGCCAAGCGCCCACAGCCAGGTTTGGCGTTCGTCGAAATTCTGCTCGCTGCCGGTGCGGATGTGAATGCCCCGAACGATCGCGGATGGACGCCCTTACATCAGGCGGCTTACTCGAACCAATGCGCAATTGCCGAGGCATTGATTCATCGCGGAGCGGATCTCGACCTAGAAGCTCACGGCTCCGGAGGCACGCCGCTCATCGTGGCATTGTTTTGGGGCCATCGCGAAGTGGCCGATCTGCTGGGCCGCCATTCCGCCGCGCCAGGGAATCTGCGCGTCGCGGCCGGGCTAGGAGATAACGACCTTGTGGAGAAATGTTTCAGCGGAGAAACAACCCTTACGTTCGAGGCTTGCGCGGCACGAGGATTTTACCGGCCGCATAGCGGATTTCCGGATTGGCATCCCTCTCCTGATCCGCAAGAAGTTCTGGACGAGGCTCTTGTGTGGGCATGCAAAAGCGGACGCACGGAGGTCCTTCCTCGACTCGTTCGAGCGGGGGCACGCCTGGATGCTGACCCCTATCGGGGAACACCGTTGATCTGGGCGGCTGTCGGCAACCGCATCGAAACGGCCTCCTGGCTTATTGATCATGGCGCAACTATCGATCTCAAAGCCACCTTTGGCGGCCTCGCGCATGGTCAAGGCGTGACCGCACTGCACATGGCATCACAGTCCGGTAAATTGCCGATGGTGCAGCTGCTGATACAAAGAGGAGCCGACCCGAAGATCAAGGAAGATCTGTATCATAGCGACGCTGCGGGCAGGGCCGACTACTTTGGACAGACCGCCGTTCGCGATTATCTGCGCTCGCTTGCAAATTGATACTCTCGCACTGCCGTACTTCGTGCGTCAGCAAACTTTCGTCAGCACATGCGCATGTCATTCCACTCGCCCAGCACGGCGACCGCTTTGTCGTCCAGGCTGCCTTCGTGACCGGGTCTTCGTGCCTCGGCTGCCCCGTTTTGAGAAGCTCGTGTCACTGGGATGCACACGAGGAGAAAGAGAACGCTGGTTCGCACCGCCGTTACTTACTTCCGGCTTCGTGAGGAGGTCCGGCGCCGCCGCGATCAGCTCGCGGTCAGAAGCGATTTGCCCTGACATTTCTTGTCGCATCATTCGAACTCTGCACTCCCGCTCGATGCGGTGTATCTCGGGTCGTTCCGATTTCAAGCTGAATGTGGATGCGGTACCGCGCTGACCCGCTCTTCCGGTTCGACCGACACGGTGAATGAAGTCCTCCGGTGATTGCGGCAGATCGTAATTGATTACGTGCTCTACGCTATCCACGTGAATGCCGCGTGCCGCAACATCTGTCGCGACCAGGACACGATAGCGGCCATCCCGAAATCCAGCGAGAGCCTG
>JAFARV010000673.1 GCA_019245255.1 Acidobacteriaceae bacterium
CTCGAAAGCATCACCGCTCCGGTTCTCTGGATTCACTCGGCCGACGACTTCATTAATCCACCGGAACTTGGCATCGCACAGAAGCTGGTCACGAGAATGCCGCACGCAAAGTTTGTTCTTATTCCTATTTCCAACGCGACTCGGGGGCACGGCACGCACACGCAAGCCGCGGTGTGGAAAGATTATTTAGTCGAGTTCTTGCGCGAAACGGAAAAGAAATAGCCCCGTTCGTCCGCATCACTGCTGTGGTGTGGGCGGCTGATCCTGAGCTCCCGCCGGAGCGGTCCCTTCGAACGTCAGCGTCGATTCTGCTCCGAATTTCTTGTAATTCGAATACTGGATGTCGATCCTCACGCGTTGCGGCCAGGTTCTGAAAAAGAGAGTGTCATCGGCCACCGTCTCCACCGGGAACATCCACTGGCCGTCAACTTCCTTCCAGTGCGTCGTGAAGTGCGGAAATAGGTTTTGCGTTTTCGTGGTCTCAATCTGCGGAACCGCTTGGCCTTCGCTCTGGACCACTCCGAAGTCCGTCTGCCTGACCCACAACGTACCCTGAAAATAGCGCTGGCCAGACAGGATCTGCTTCGGCTCGACGTATTCGACGTAGCACGGATACCCGTCGACGGTCTCCTCGCCCTTGTACGTCCCCGAGTATAGCCAGGCGTTATCGCGCGTCAGGAAAAACGGTTGAATCGTACGAACGTCCTGAAAATCCAGGGGCGTTAGCGCGATCTTCGTGAGCGTATTCGTCACCTGCCCGACTGGCTGTTCGTACCTCGTACCCTTGGGCGAAAACGTAACGTCCCGAATCTCCTTGTACTCGCCCTCGACGATCTCCCCCTGCTTGAATTCCTCTACCGTAAGTACCTGACGATACGTATAGTTTTCCCGTACACGCTGGTCCTCGGTCGCGGTCGCGGCAATGCGCTTCAAGAGGTCCGCCGGCGGCTCGGCAGCACCGGCACGAGAACTGGAAAACATAGCTGCCGATGCTACGATGAGGGCGATGTTTCGGACAATGCGCCCGTTCTTCATAGCGGTTTTGTGCTCCTTTGCGGCATTGTTCGCGGCAGCCTGGTTCTATTCAGAGCAGTTTCCAAACGCGTCCCGCTGGATCTGGACGGCCGCCTTTCCAGCCTTCATCTTAGAGACGCTTTTTTACCTTGCCTCTGTTTTCGAAAAAAGCCGGGAGCTTCTGGCCGCTATTCCAGGCCAGGCCCGCAAAGCACTCATTCTCTGGTCAACCGCGTTAACGCCTTACATGGTTTTTGCCGCAGCCGGGCACACCCTTCAGCGGAACGCCTTTTTACTGTTGGCCGGATTGGCCGCGGTTTTGACCTTCTGGAACGTGGTCTTGCCGCGTCGCGTCGCCTACGATGCCGGCTTTCTCGTCGTCGCCGCCGCTCCGTTCATCACGAGAGTCTTCGCCCGCATCTACCGCGGCCCCGTCGATCACTTCCACCTCGACATCCTCGGCCACCTGATGTGGATCCGCCTGGGCCTGCTTTCCTTGATTCTGCTCAGACACTGGGATCCCGGGCCGGTCAGCCTCTGGCCACGCACTCGCGAATGGCGTATCGGAGTCGCGTGGTTTGCAGTGGTCGCCCTGCCTCTGGTTGCGATCGCCTTGACGATCCATGATGTCCGGTTCGCCCCCATCGCAGGTCCCTGGTGGAGAATTGCCCTCAACGGCATTGGAACGTTCTTTGGAATACTCTGGGTGGTGGCGCTGGGTGAGGAGTTGTTTTTTCGCGGCGTAATCGAGCGAGCATTCCTCAACCTCTGGCGCTCGCCGCTACCCGCGATTGTCATTTCTGCGCTGCTGTATGCGGCCGCACACCTGTGGTTTCGGAACTTCCCCGATTGGCGCCACGTACTTGTCACCGCCGTACTGGGCTTGGCTTGCGGGTCAGCCTACTTGCAGGGCGGCACCATTCGCGCTTCAATGGTCACTCACGCCTGCGCTGTCACCGCATGGCGATTGCTGTTTAAATGATTGCTGGAGGAAACTGGTTGAATCCGGCTTTAATCTTGACCCTGCGAGACGGAACCCTTTCGGGTGCCAGGGAGGTGTTGCTTCAGGGGTCTTTCTATGAGGTTAGTCTCGCTTTGGTGGGAGTTGCCTCCCTGGCTTACTTCCAATATTAGAATATGAATTTACGGAGCGCAAGGGTTTTCCATACGAAATTCCAAATTTTGGATACCAGTAATTTTACTATACCCCGGGAATTCGTTCGGAAGTACAAGTCTCAATGAGGATAACTATCCTCGGGTCAACGGGTTCCATTGGCGTCAATACCCTAGACGTCGTGCGCCAGCATGCCGATAACTTTCGGGCTCACGCCCTTGTGGCGGGATGGAACGTTGACGTACTTCTCTCCCAAATTCTGGAATTCCGTCCGGAGGTGGTAGTTGTTGCCGATAACACCACTCTCGACCGGCTGCGGTCCCGTCTGAAAGGTACGGCACTCCCCTTCGCCGCTTGGCCGGAGCTTGCCGCCGGCGCTAAGGCGAGAGTTCAGGCCGCAATCGCGCCTGAGGTCGATTTCGTAATGTCCGCGATCGTCGGCGTCGCCGGTCTTGAGGCCACCTATGAAGCAGTCAAAGCGAAGAAGCGTATCGGGCTGGCCAACAAAGAGGTGCTCGTAGCCAGCGGCCGTCTGGTCATGGACGCTGTCCAGGCTTCCCGGGCCGAACTGATTCCGGTGGATAGCGAACACAACGGCGCTCATCAATGCTTGCGTGCCGGAAATCGCGCCGAGGTTACGCGTTTACTCCTCACCGCTTCCGGTGGACCGTTCAGAGATACCCCCCCTGATGCGCTCTGGAATGTCACGCCTGAGCAGGCTCTCAATCATCCAACCTGGAAGATGGGCCGCAGGATCACAATTGACTCGGCGACCCTCATGAATAAGGGATTCGAGGTCATCGAGGCCTGCTGGCTCTTCCGCTTGCCCCCATCCGACGTCGAAGTTGTCGTCCATCCTCAGTCGTCAATCCATGCAATGGTCGAATATAATGACGGGAGCGTAATCGCCCAGATTTCGGCCACCGATATGCGGATGCCGATCCAGTACGCGATGACGTATCCTGATCGCGAACGCGCCCCGGTTCCCCGGCTAGATTGGACACAGCCCCGGACCTGGACGTTCTCCGCCCCGGATTTGCGCAAGTTCCGGCTATTAAAGTTGGCCTACGAATCGCAGGAGCGGGGTGGGTCGGCTACTTGCAGCCTGAATGCGGCGGATGAAATCGCGGTGGAGGCCTTCCTGGAGGGCCGCATTCCATTTCCCGCGGTCGCAGAGACAGTGGAGGAGACGTTGCAGCGACAACCCGTGCGGGAACCGGCGACAATAGAGGAAGTCGTTGCAATCGATCTCGAATCGAGGGAAGTGGCTCGGCAAATCGTAAAGGAGTCGCGTTGGGCCAGCGTCCGAAAAAGCGGATGATAACCGGGCGGCAAAGTGAATCGAAGTAAAGTGTGGGACGTCGAACTAATATTGCCGGGTTGGCCGGTTACTAAAGAAGGGATGAACTGAAGGTGGCGTGGTTGGAACCGAGCTTGTCGGTAGTGGTCCTGCTCGGGATCATGATTTTAGTCCATGAGCTTGGGCATTACTGGGCGGCAGTAGGCGTGGGCATAAAGGTGGAGACGTTCAGCATCGGCTTTGGCCCTCGGCTGTTCGGCTTCAGGCGCGGCGAAACGGACTTTCGGCTTTCAGCTATTCCGATCGGCGGTTATGTGCGAATGCTCGGGGAATTACCCGGCGATGAGAGCACGAACGACCCTCGTTCCTTTCAGGCCAAGGCGCGCTGGCAGCGGGCAATTGTCGTAATCGCCGGTCCCGTAATGAACATCATCCTGGCCGTCGGCATCGTAACCGGGCTTTATATGTACGCCTTTCCGAAAGAGGTGGATTCCCGCGACCCGGTCATTACCAGCGTCGCCGCCGATTCCGCGGCTTTCCGGGCCGGGTTACAGCCAGGCGACCGCATTGTTCAGATCGCTAGCCAAAAAGATCCGACCTGGCAGGACGTCCTTACCAGGGAAGCATTTAGCGCCAATCACCCTCTGTCGCTTGTGGTGCTTCGAAAGGACGCCCGGCTGAACCTCACTGTCACTCCCGCCATGGACCCCAAACAGGGAATTGGTGTCGCCGGTTGGAATGGCGATCCCGATATTGAGTTGTTCGATGTCCAGAAGGGTTCTCCCGCCGCTGGGGCAGGTCTTAAAAAGGGCGATCTGCTGGTGAGTATCAACGGCCAGCCGGTTTCAACCATGGAGACGGTGCAGCAGCAAGTCGTTGCTTCGCACGGAAGCCCGGTGCAGCTGGTTCTGATGCGAAACGGTCACTTTCAGAAGGAGACGGTCACACCAGCCGCAACCGGCGATTCCAAACTGCCCTGGCGCATTGGTGTTGCCGTCAAGCCGCGCGGCGAGATTGTAAAACTGAGTTTCTTTCCGGCTTTGATGGAATCGATCCACGCCAATGAGCGTTATGCAACGCTGATCCTCGATTCCTTGCGCAGCATCATCGAACGAAGAATTTCACCCAAGACCCTGCACGGCCCGATTGGCATTGCGCAGATGTCGAACGAAGCAGCGCATGAAGGCCCGTTGAGCTATCTGGGTCTGATGGCGGTGGTGAGCTTGAACCTTGCGGTAATCAATCTCCTTCCCGTTCCGATCCTCGACGGCGGCACCCTCCTGATGCTTGTGATCGAGATGCTATTGCAGCGCGAGGTCAGCATGCAGGTAAAGGAGACCGTCTTTAAGCTCGGGTTCGTGTTCCTGATGATGGTCTTCGTGTTCGTGATCTATAACGACATCAGCCGCATAATGACCAATAGCTAGTCCTGTTCTTGCTGCTGCCGTGCCGGCGTACTGGGTCCAGAAACTGAGCCGCGACCGTCAGGGAGCTGTAAAGACGCTTCCGAAACATGGACTACCTGTTACGGCAGCTTGATGGCGAGTAACTCGCATAACTGCGCGTAACCTTCCACCCAGGCCTTTGCTCTAGGATCGCCTCGTTGCGCCCGTTTTTTTGTGCGCTGGTATAAGCCCGCCTGTATGCCGTACACCTGATTCTGGGCCGACCAGACGTTCACGCCGAAGGGCATTTGCTTTACAATGTTCAGAGCTGAACGCAGGTCCTCAAGCTTGTCAAGATTCGACGGATCACTCGCGAAACGCGCCGACAGCGCCTCGATCTTTCTGCGCAGAGAGAACTCGAGCGTCGTCTTATCCAGACTCACATTGCTCGCCTGAGCTTCACGCAGCAAGCTTTGAATGCGTTCGCCGTCCAGTTCCTCGGCCGAACAAGTCCTCCGCAGAAGTGTGTTGATCGCATACTCGATGGCCGCGGTAAACTCCCTTGGCATTGGCGTCCCCAGGCGCGTGATGAAGCGCATCAGCGCCGCGTGGTGCTCATATAAGGACAGATATGCGGCCTCGGCTTCCGCCACCGTCCCGGAAAGGATGGATCGCACAATCCGGCGCTGTTCATCGCGGAAGAGCGATCGCAGCGAATAGGTCCTCCCGAAGCGCTTATCCAGAAGGCGCACCACCTCCGGAATGTCGACGCGCGCAAATGAGTCGTTGATCTTCTCGATCATGTCTTCGTAACCAACACGCTGGTCCGCCGGCTGCACACCGCCGGCAACGTTGTGATCGCCGAAATGGACCACCCAGAACGTCAGGTTTTCCGATTCCTGCGTCACCTTCGATGTGAAGCGGGCCTGGCCCATCGCCATTCGCATTTTGCCCGCTTCGGCAGTATGATAATCCAGCCGCTTGACCGAGTAAGAGAAAACATCCGTGCGCTCTCCGTAAGGCGCGAACAACGAGCTGATCGAATAGTGCGCGCCCACTTTCTCGAGATCCACCATCGATGGCTTCACGTATTTGCGATAGATGTTGCCGCCATCTCCGTACTCGGGCAGATTGCTGTGGGCAAGCGTCAGGCGCTCCAGGAACGGTTGTTCGTAAGCGGAACCGAACAGCTCCTCGGCGAGCTGCACCACACGCCCGGCGTATTCAATCACCTGAACGGTTTCGATACCCGAGAGTTCGTCGAAAAACCAGCCGCAGCTCGTATACATGAGCATCGCGTGGCGCTGAAGTTCCATCAGCTTCCAGACCGTCACCTGTTCCTGGGGTGACAAGGCTCCCGCAAAATGATCCTCCCCAAACCGTTGCCGGACGTCCGGAGAACGATCGAGCAATACATTGATGTAAGCATCGCGCGCCGCCCACGGATCTTTTAACAGCTTCGATGCTGACGCTTCAAACTCAGGATTGATGGTGTCGCGCAGCCAGTCTAGAGCATCTCTGAGAGGCCGCCGCCACTCCTGATTCCAGCCGAGCCGCCCGGAATTGCAACCGCAATTGCTGCGCCATCGCTCGATACCGTGCACACAGCTCCACGCGGTGTTTTCATAGATCTGAACTTCACACTCAGGCGGATGGTGCTCCAGGAATTCACCGTAGTTGCTGGTGCGCGCCAGCTTGTTCGCCTCGATGTAGTCGAGCGCGTAAGCGAGCGCCATCTCGCCGTGACGATGATGGTGGCCGTACGTTTCGCCGTCAGTCGCAATATGCATGACCTGGGGCCATGTACGCGAGTCGGAAAAGCCGCCGACCAGACGCCTGGCGAATTTTTCGCCGTTATCCAGCAGCTTCTCGAACGCGACCGCCTGCGACACCGGGCCGTCGTAGAAGAACAGCGCAATACTGCGCCCCGGACCGGTCCGGCACAAGTATGCGCGCGTCGGATCGATCTTCGCGCCTGTGGCATCTGTCCAATCGCCCGTTCCGTTTAGCGGGCGCGTCGCTTTTGCCTGATGGGGAGCAAGAATTGCGAACGCCAGCCCCGCCTGAGCCATCAGATCGAGCGATTCCATGTCGACGGCGGTTTCCGGCAGCCACATGCCCTCCGGAAGCCGTCCG
>JAFARV010000786.1 GCA_019245255.1 Acidobacteriaceae bacterium
GAAACATCACCTTGGTCTCGTCAAATTCAATGAGCTTGCCTAAAAAGAAGAAGCCCGTGTAATCAGCTAAACGAGCAGCCTGCTGCATATTGTGGGTCACTATGACGATTGTCGTCAGCTTTTTGAGTTCAAACAAAAGTTCTTCAATCTTCAGCGTTGCTATTGGATCGAGTGCGGAACAGGGCTCATCGAGCAACAGGACCTCGGGTTCGACGGCTAGCGCGCGGGCAATGCAAAGCCGTTGTTGCTGACCGCCTGATAACGCCGTGGCGGGTTTGTTCAACTTGTCTTTGACTTCCTGCCACAGAGCAGCGTGCGTGAGACTTCTCTCCACTGCTTCTTCGACCACTGACTTCTTCTTGATCCCATTCACCCGTAGTCCGTAGGCCACGTTATCGAAGATGCTTTTGGGGAACGGATTCGACTTCTGAAAGACCATCCCGACACGCCGCCGTAGATAGGTGACGTCCATTTCCAGCAGGTTTGCGCCGTCGAGCCGCAAGTCTCCTTCGACTCGCGTGTTGCGCAGCGTTTCGTTCATGCGGTTCATGGTCCGGAGGAAAGTAGATTTCCCACATCCGGATGGGCCGATGAAGGCCGTGACCTTGTGTGGAGGGATATCGATGCTGATGTCGTGCAGCGCTTTGAAAGAACCGTAGTAGAAATTCAAATTCCTGGACTGCAGTTTTGCGCTTGCGGCCGTCTTTTGCGGGGGCGTGGTGGCTGGCGGACTCAGCGGTTCTCGCTCCTTAAGCACAGGATTTTGATGGCTGGCCACGGCTATTACCTCCGGGAGGCGGCAGGTCCACGGCTGATGACCATGCGCGCCGTAACATTGATCATTAGTACAAGGGTAAGCAAAACGAAACCTGCTGCCCAGGCTTGCTGGTGGAGATCTTCTTCGGGTGAAATCGCATAGTTATAAATCATGACCGGCAATGTGGCAATCGGCTCAAGCCACCCACGGCTCCAGAACATGTTGCCCAGTGCGGTGAACAGGAGCGGCGCCGTCTCGCCGGCAACGCGAGCAAGGTTCAGCATCATCCCTGACGTGAGACCGGAAATCGCAGCCGGCACGACGACGGTGAAGATCGTTTTCGCCTTAGTTGCGCCGAGCGCCATCGCGCCTTCCCGCATAGATACGGGCACTGCACGAAGAAACTCCTCAGTTGTGCGGACTGCGATCGGAATCATCATGATTCCGAGCGCCACGCCGCCGGCGAGGGTGGAGAAGTGCCTCATTGGTTTCACCACCATGGCGTAAGCAAAGATTCCGATAACGATTGAAGGAACTCCGTTCAGGAGGTCGACTGTGTAGCGAATGACAAAGGCGAAGACTTTGCCGCTGTACTCGGCCAGATAAACACCGGCAAGGAATCCGATCGGTACGCCGATGCAGGTGGCCAGCAGAATGACCTTCCCGCTTCCGACGATCGCATTTGCCATACCGCCGCCGGTTTCTCCCGAGGGCTTGGGCAACTTCGTGAAGAAGTTCCAATCCAGCGATTTCGCGCCGTGAAACAGCAGGTAGCCGAGGATGAAAAACAGGATACCAATGATAAACACGGTGCATACGCCTGACAGGCTCAGCATTACGAAATTTACAACGCGGCGATGTGGGGAGATTGCCGTCTGCACGATTTAGCCACCCCTCTGCGTTGTTGTCAGGATGAGAATTCGCGCGATTCCGTTGATTACAATTGTCAACCCGAATAGCACCAGACCAAGCAAAATAAGCGAGGAGACATAGAGGTCGCCGCTTGCTTCGGCAAACTCGTTCGCGATTACCGCCGCAATGGAGTAACCAGGCGAGAGCAGGGAAGCGCTGATCGTGGGTGTGTTCCCGATAACCATGGTGACGGCCATGGTTTCACCGAGCGCCCGCGCAAGAGCAAGAAAAACGGAGCCGATGATGCCGGTCAACGCGTTCGGAATTACCACGTCCCAGGTCGTCTCCCATTTTGTCGCGCCGAGGGCGAGGGCGGCCTCGCGCTGATCCGTTGGGACAGCCAGCAGGATTTCGCGAGAAACGGAGATGATGAACGGGACAACCATCACTGCCAGAACTAAACCGGCTGACAGGAAGCTGACGCCATAGAAACTTCCCTTGAAGATCGGCAGGAAACCGAAAGTTCCAACCAGAGGCGGAACTATATAGTTGCGAATGACCGGAACCAGGATAAAAATGCCAAGCAGGCCGTAGATGACGCTTGGAACCGCCGCGAGGAGCTCGATAAGAAACGTAAGCAATCCTGAGAGTTTCGGCGGCGCCATCTCAGCCAAAAAGACAGCTGCTGCGACACCTAGCGGGATAGCAATCAAGAGCGCCAGAAATGATGTGACGCACGTTCCGTAAATGAAGGGCAGTGCGCCGAACACGCCGGCGTTGGGGTCCCAGCGCGAGCTGAGGATGAAGTGCCACCCGAACGTCTTCACGGTCGGTTGCGAGTTCGCCCAAAGCTGCCAAACGAGAAGAGCAACCACCAGGAAGATCGTAACCGCGCAGATTATAGTTATCAGGTACGCAATCTCGTCTCCGCCCCGCAGCCGTGCATAAAGACTCCGCACACCGCCGCGCGGTGGGATGTCCGCTGTTACAACAGTGCTTGCCATTCTCTGCGAGTCCTGCGCGGATGCCTCAGCGCGAGACGAAGCTACTTGATCTTTCCGATTGCTGCCTGTTCTTGGCTTACCACAGGCGCGGGAAGGCGAGCATACTCTAAGGATTCCACTTCGGGTTGTCCTTTCGTGATTGCCCACTTCAGGAATCCAACAAGGGCCTGCCGCTTCTGTGCATCGGGGATCTGCGAAGGAATCAGCAGCCAAGTGAACGTCGAAATTGGATAGGCCGCCGCACCCGGGGCGTCTGTAATCGAGACACGGAAATCCGCTGGCATGTTGTTTGCGACGCTCGCCGCCGCGGCGGTAACAGAGTTGAGATCAGCCTTAATGAATTTCCCCGCCTTGTTTTGTACCTTGCCATACGCCAGATGGCTCCGGATCGCATAAATGAGTTCCACGTAACCAATTGCCCCGTTCTGCTGCTTGACGATGGCAGCCACTGCATCGTTGCCCTTGCCGCCAAGTCCGACTGGCCACTGCACCGACGTGTTTTTTCCAACTTTCGATTTCCACTCGGGGCTGACCTTCGAAAGGTAGTCGGTCCAACAATAAGTCGTTCCGCTTCCTTCCGACCGGTGCGCGACGATGATGTTCAGATCGGGCAGATTTACGCCCGGGTTAGCCTTCTTGATAGCGGGATCGTTCCACTTTGTGATTTTTCCGAGAAAGATACCCGCGAGGGCTTCCGGAGTGAAGTTCAGCTCCGCGGTGACTCCTGGGACGTTGTACGTTGGGACGGCCGCTCCCAGCACGGTCGGGAAGTGAAGAATCGGAGATCCGTGTTTTCCTTCGTATGCCTTGAGCTGCTCGTCCGTCATGGGGCCGTCGCTAGCTCCGAAGTCGACCACGCCCTCAGTGACATTCTTTATTCCGCCCCCCGACCCAATCGGTTGATAATTGATCTGGACATCTGATTTGACCGACTGATAGTCGCTGAACCATTTTTGATAAATCGGCGCCGGAAATGTTGCGCCCGCACCAGTCAATTGCACCTGAGCAGATATCGGTGCAACGCCTGCCAGCATCGAAATCGCGAAAGATACAAAAAGGTTATTGTGGAGTCTCGGTTTGAAAGCCATTCTCGTTGTCCTGTGCGCCACGTCTGAATTTGCGGCGACTGCGCGAGCAAAGATAAATAACTACTCCAGTATTCGAGGGCCGTCATAAACGGTTTGTGACGATAACGTTACAATCGCGTTAATTCGCCCCGGGCCGGGCTTCCCGATTGGTGTGCAGTTCTGGTACTCCGAGGCCGGTTCGGTCGGCTGAATCGTTGCGAAACACCTTGCCTTCCTTCATCACAAAGATGACAGAGCGTGTGGCCTTTATATCTGTGAGGGGATTTCCGGAAACTGCGACCACATCCGCCAACTTGCCAGCTTCCAAGACGCCTATGCGGTCCGACAGACCGAGCAAATTTGCGGCAACGCAGGTTCCGGCTCGGAGTGCCTGTGCGGGCGACATTCCGTCATGAACTATGAGCGAGAACTCTACCGCATTGTTGCCGTGCGGGTAGACGGCCGCATCTGTGCCGAGAGCTATTTTGACGCCCATTTCGATTGCCCGCCGTAACATGTTGTCCTGCTCCTTGACGGCTAGCTCCGCTTTCTTCTGAACCGCAGGTGGAAACTTCGATTGTGCAAGCCCGGTGCGTGTGGCGAGAGTGGGGACGAGGTAAGTACCATGTTCTCGCATCATCCGGAGTGCCTCGTCATCGAGGAACGTGCCGTGCTCTATCGAATCAATACCGGCGCGAATGGCGCGTTTCGCACCTTCAGCGCCATGCGCGTGTGCAGCCGTTTTCCGGCCAAGATCATGCGCGGCGGTTACCAGGGCATCCAGTTCGGTTTGAGTCAACTGAGGTGAATCAACGGCATCCTTGAGCGAGAGCACGCCACCGGTAGCACACGTTTTGATCACATCCGCACCATATTTAATGTTGAAGCGGACGGCGAAGCGGGCCTGGTCCGGCGAATCGATCACACCGTCCTCGGGCCCGGCCTCATGGTTCAGGAGGCCAAAGCGAAATCCCGCGCCGTCGTCACAATGGCCGCCAGTTGAACCGAGCGCGTGAACAGAAACAAGCATACGCGGACCGGGTGTCACTCCGGCATTAATCGAGTTCCGGAGACCAACATCGATGAAGTTGCTCGATCCCAGGTCGCGCACAGTCGTAAATCCTGCCATCAGAGTTGCTCGCGCGTTCGCAGCCGCATGGATGGCCTGCTCGGCCTGCGTCCGGTCTAAAGCGTCGAGTCTGGCGCCATTGTAGTCGGGATCAAAATCGAAGGTCAGATGCGTATGAGCGTCGATGAATCCGGGCAGAAGCGTGGCATCGCCCAGGTCGACGACCGTGGCATTTTGAGGCGTACTGCCGCCTACGGACACGATCTGATTGCCGGACACAATGACGATACCCGGCTCTATTAAATGGTCGGAGGTCCCGTTAAACAGACGTGCTGCCTTGAGCACATATGTGACCTGCGCTTCGGCGGCGGCACAAGCAATCAGTAGAACAATCAGCAAGCGCATAAGTCGAGAGGATACCTCATCGCACGCTTCACACTTCTGCCGGAGCCGGCGCGGCCTCGAGCTCAATGGTGAATTTCGAGCCTCGGCCCAAGACACTCTCCACCGACACTGACCCTCCCATCCTCTCGACCACCTCTTTAACAATTGGAAGTCCCAGACCGGTGCCTCCCGCAGGTCTGGACCTTGCCTTGTCGACCCTATAGAACCGTTCGAATATCCGCTTGAGATCGCCACTGGGTATGCCGATCCCCGTATCGGCGACGGTGAGGTGGACGTGGGTATCGTCGGCATAACCGCACTCGATCCTGACTTCGCCATCGGGACGATTGAACTTCACGGCATTGTCGAGAAGATTTACCACCGCCTGCTCCAGCCTGAAGCGTAAGCCCAAAACGAAACATGCCTCGCCAGCAACGTGTGTGACCTTAACGTTCCGCATCCGGGCGGAGTCTTCGACCGTATGAATGGCAGACTCGATCACATGCTGGAGCTGCACGACCTGCGGGTCGGCGGGAGGCCCCGAGTCAGAATCCAGTTCTGAAAGCACGAGTAAGTCCGACGCAATATTGCCCAGCCGGATGGCGTGCGAGAGAATGACCTCGACAAATTTCCGGCTTGTGCCCGGATCCTCCAGAGCACCGTCGAGGAGCGTCTCTGCATAACCGCGAATCGCGGACAAAGGTGTACGCAGTTCATGCGACACGTCGGCGACGAAGTCTTTGCGCACCTGCTCCTGACGATGGAGCTCAGTAATATCGTGAAGCGCGATAACCGCTCCTCTGGGCGGGGCGGCTCCGAGCGGAATCGTGCGTGCTTCAAACCATCGCCGCCCAGCGGTGGGCAATTGAATGCGATCTCTTTCCGCAGTTCCAGTTGCCAGGACTCGCTCGAGAATCTCACGCAGAAGGGGCTCACGAACGACTTCGTACAATTGCCGGCCTTCTGAATCGGCGGTGCGCGCGCTAAATGTGGACGCGAACGCGTCGTTGCAGAAGATGATCTTCAACTCGGCATCGACAGCCAGCACACCCTCCGCCATACATCGCAAGATGGCTTCGCGCCGGTCTACCTCGATGTTTGCGCGATCTACCAGGTGACGGACTTCACGCGCTTTCAGGCGGAGAGCCCTCGACAGTCGCTGGATTTCGGGAGGTCCGTCCTCGCGCAGGTCTGCCTCGAGCACCGGCAATGCGGCGACGAAATCCTGGAGCGTCCGGACGCGCCGGGACCAGTCTCGAAATTCGAAGTACGAGATGGCAAGCACCCCGGCGGCGAGTAAGGCAACGACAACACTGATTTTGAGGAAAGCCGCAGGCACCCGGTCCGGCGACAAATCCTGGTAAAGCCAGGCTAAAGTAGCCGGGATCGCTAACAGCAGCAGCAGCCAGCGGCCAAAGAATTTCTGCAATGAAGTCGCACTCACATCAGCAGTTATCTTGCCGCTTCATGAAGACCAATTGGCTGCTCACGGCCTTTTTGCCCGGTTCGTGCGTGGCACGAACGTACGTGCCATCGGATTGCATCAGACGAGCGCCAGAATCATCTTCCAGATACTTAGTCAAAATTCGGTCGCGGATTCTTCGGACCAGCCGTTTGTCTTCGATCGGGAAAAGCACTTCGACACGCCGATTCAGATTCCGCGGCATG
>JAFARV010000289.1 GCA_019245255.1 Acidobacteriaceae bacterium
TTTCTGAACTGCACCGCTTCGGCGACATGCTTGGCGGCGACGTTGGTGGCTCGATCGAGGTCGGCAACGGTGCGGGCCACCCGCAGTAGCCGGTCGTGAGCGCGGGCCCATGTCACACAAAATGCCAGAATTAGCAAAACACTCGCGGTTGTCCATAAAGTGGCCTGCTCGGGTACTGCTTCAACGGAGTATTGAAGAAAAAGATCGCCGCCGTAACCGCTGACGCCTACATGAAAGCGGGAAGCTGGAATGTAGGCATCGATACTGCCATCGGATGCAAGAAGATCCTCATTTCGGCTAACACCAGCATCCAAAATAATACTGGGCATCGGCGGGGTGTTCACGCCGGACGCATCACGCCAGCCGCCTGCTACATAGGGGGCGTCGCTTCCTAAAACTAAGTAATATGTGCCCGCGGGAAGCGTAAGCCCAGAGAACAAAGTCACGTTTGCAGGTTGGGAAGGTGCGAAAAAGCTGCTGCGCGCTATCTCATCTGCCATGGTTGTGCCCGGTCCGACTTGTGTCGTTAGATAGGCGACTCCTTCGCGCCCCATGCCGAACGTGAGGAGAGCCGTGATATTAACGTCTGTGTATTGTCTCGGCGATGTCCACGAAGTGGCGAGCGCTTGCTGATCGCCGATCGGATCTATCCCTATGATCAGATAGGAAGGACCATTCAACAGACCGGTGACTGAGACGATGGTCTCGCCACATAACGAGCCTCCTGCGACAGCCTGCAGCAAACAGACCGTAAACCATCGTATGAGGTTGTACCGCGGCGGAGATCCCGCACGCAACATCTGATGGCACCTCCGACGGTACAGTCTATCGCAAATTGGGCCGCCTTGGCTCGCTACTAAGGGCGTATACAGGCCGCGGGGCCACTAGTTCCAGTAATTCCGATCCAGATTTCTGAACTGCACCGCTTCGGCGACATGCTTGGCGGCGACGTTGGTGGCTCGATCGAGGTCGGCAACCGTGCGGGCCACCCGCAGTAGCCGGTCGTGAGCACGGGCGGAAAGATTCATCCGACGGATGGCCATCTCAAGAGTCCGTTCCCCCGAGTCGTCCAAGGCGCAAAGGGTGCGTAGCTGAGATGGGGGGATCTGGGAGTTGTAGAAGCCTCGCTCCCGCTGGATTGCACGCGTCTGTTCGACACGGTCGCGGATAATGGCCGAACTCTGCGCATCGGATTTGCTGCGGAGCTCTTTGTAGGGCACGGCCGGAACCTCGATGTGGAGGTCGATGCGGTCGAGCAGCGGTCCACTTACCTTGGCGAGATAGCGCTGAATAATTCCAGGAGTGCAGCGGCATTCGCGCGTACTATCGCCGTAAAATCCGCACGGACACGGGTTCATTGCGGCAACGAGCATCAGACGGGCAGGGAACGTGAGTGTGCCGTTGCTGCGAGCGAGCGTCACCGAGCCTTCCTCGAGCGGCTGGCGCAATTGTTCGAGAACGCCGCGCGGGAATTCGGGTAGTTCGTCCAGAAACAGGACTCCCTGATGTGCAAGACTCACTTCGCCGGGGCGAGCGCTGCCACTGCCTCCGCCGATAAGACCTGCGTCGGAAATTGTGTGATGAGGCGAGCGGAAAGGGCGATTACGTAACAGGCCGACTCCTAGAGGGAGAACGCCGGCCACACCGTGGACCTGGGTTGCCTCGAGCGCTTCCTGGAACGTGAGGCGCGGCAGAATCCCGGCAAATCGTTTAGCTAGCATCGTCTTCCCAGACCCGGGGGGTCCGATCATCAAAACATTGTGGCTGCCCGCGGCGGCGACTTCGAGAGCACGCTTTGCCATGGTCTGGCCGCGCACTTCACTGAAATCGGGTAGGTGCTGTTCGGTGGAATTGTCTTCAGGGATGGTGGCAACCGCCGGGCGGAAGTTTTCTGGCTCATTGAGGAATTGCACCACTTGGGCGAGGTGAGTCAGGCCAAAGACCCGGACGTCCTCGGCGACCGCCGCTTCCGCCGCATTCGGAGCGGCAACGAGCAGATTTCGAATGCCCTTTCGAGCCGCACACACCGCAATAGAAAGCGCCCCGCGAACCGGGCGAAGACTGCCATCGAGTGATAGTTCGCCGGCTAGCATGTAATCGTCCCTCTGCTTAATCACGCCCATCGCTCCCAGGATTGCGATTGCCATGGGCAGGTCGAATCCGGCGCCCTCCTTGCGAATATTCGCCGGGGCGAGATTGATTGTGACTGACTTGCTCGGGTATCCGAATCCAGAATTCAGCAGAGCGGACTTGATGCGTTCTCTACTCTCCCTGACCGCCGTATCGGGCATGCCGACCGTAACGAAATCACGTGCCGTGCCGGCCGGGTACATATCGACCTCAACCTCAACGATATGGGCATCTATGCCCTGAATGGCAGCGCTTAGCGATCGAAAAAGAGCCACAAGAGAGCTAGTAGGAGAACACTCCCCAGCCTCTCAAGTGGGATTTAGCCGGCGTTCAGATTGTGTCGCGCCGTCTGCGTCCATATCGACCGCCCCCGCCGATCAGCCCCAAATCGATAATCACCGCAATGAAAATGATCAGAAGTTGGGTAAGTGTCATCGTGGTATGGGTCCGCTGGAAATACGTGTAAACGATCAGCGTCAGCGGAAGGAAAATAAACCCGAGAATCGGGATGATGATGTTGTGATACACGCCGGCGAAGAAATTTGTGAAGAGCCAAAGAAGAACGATGGCTATTCGCGGAAAGGCAACTGCTAACAGGGCAAGCAGGCAAGGCATAGATATGAGGCGCAGCTCCGGAGTTTAGACGCGCCGGCGTCGAACTTCTTACAGTCTTGTTACTGCCAGTACTGCCATTGTCCAGAAACGATAACGTAGCCGCTCAGCACAGCATTCGTCACGGCGTGCATTAGAACGCAGTCAGCAAGTGACTTGGACCGCATCATCCAGAAGTTGTAGATGATACCCGTTATCAGTCCGACATCCCAATAGGGACCGTGTTCGGACGCAAACATAACGGCAGTCACCCAGAACGCAAGAGGCGCGTAGGCCCCTAAGGGAATTCGCTCAAAGTTCGGATCGATCAACCACCGCATCAGCCAGCCACGCCAGAAGAGCTCCTCTACCACGGGGACTATCAGGACAGCTCGCGCCGTTCTCCACGCGATTACCCACGGACTTCGAAGAGCGTCTGCCGGCAACGATGAATGAACATGCCCGACGATGGAATTCGAGAATAGCGGCAAGTTCCGGTAGCCCGGAATAAGCAACTCCGGAGCGATCCAGAGCAGGAATACGATGAGGCCAATGGCGGTGCTGGCGACCGCATATTTCGGAACAGCCGAGATCTCTCGAGGCCAGCAGAAGATGCACAGCGGTGCGAAAACGACGAACCACAGCGGCATGGAGACAGCGGGCGATAAGGGAATGCGCTGAGAGATGCCGAGCGCGATGACAAACAGAGCGAATGGCGCAATGTAACGTAACGAGCGCTGCGCGTGCCCGGACGGAACTATACGAGACTGCGCGATCTCCACTGATTACCCGATCTGGCTGACAAAGGATTTAATCTGCTCTTGCTGGCCGGGAGGTGCGATCTTGAGAGCCTTTTCAGCCTCCGTGCGAGCGCCCTGTTTGTCTCCGCTTTTCAGCAAAGCCATTGCAAGATGCAAATGAAAAGTCGGGTTCTGTGGCTGGTCCTGCACGTTCTGCCGGAAAATGTCCAGCGCCGCGCTGTTCAGGTTTTTTCGATAATAGACGTAGCCTAGGGTGTCAGAGACGTCGGGACTCTTAGGCGCCTGTTTTTTCGCGCGTTCTGCAAAACTCATCGCCTGATCGAGATTTGTGCCATTCTCAGCATCGATAAAAGCCAGGTTGTTAAGCGCAATCGGATTGTTCGGATCGATGCCTAGAGCCTGATTGTAAATGTCAGACGCATCTTTCTTCTTACCCTGAGCTTCAAGAATCACTCCACGGTTGATCAATGCCGGCGCGTTTCTCGGATCGATATGGCTTACCTGTTCAAAAGAGGCGAGCGCCTGATCCAGTTGGCCGAGCGTCTGCTGTAAGGTGCCCAATCGCAGCCAAACCTCGACAGCATTGGGCGTGGATTTGAGCACTTGCTTATAGTTGTCAATCGCCTGACCAAGGAAGCTTTTCGCTCGGTCAGTGTTCGACCTGGCGACCATCTGAGCCGCCTCGGTCTCAACGTTCGCCAGTTCGTACCGATATGCGGGCTGGCCGGGATTCTTGTCCACTAACTCCGTCATCCCTTTCACCGCTTCATCGACTTTGCCTTCGACAAGCTTAGTCTCCTCCAGCTTGACGTAACCACGCGGATCGTTTGCGGCGACGACCTTTTGGAACTCCTCCTGCGCCTTACCGGGATTGCGCTCTGCGAGGTACGCATTCCCGAGAGCCAAATGAGCTTCCGTGAGATTTGGAATCTGCTGCACCAGCTTCTCCAAATCGGGCTGAGCCTGATCGGGCTCATTCAAACCCACCAGGGCCTCATCGCGAATCAGACGCGCTTCGGGATTCTGGTTCTCGATCGCGATGATCTGATTCGTCTGATCAAGAGCCTGAGCGTGCTGCCCCTTGGCTTCGTAGACGTGAGCCGCGATAAGGCGTCCCTGGATAATCACATTGTTTCGGGGTGTGTGGCTCTTCGCCTCATCCTGCATGCTTTCAAGCGCCTGACTCAGCGCTTTGTCGGCGTTGTTTGTGAACCAATATGCTTTGGCTAAGTCGAGGTGCAGAACCGGATCGCCGCCATTATTTTTGATCAGATTACCGAGTTCATCGATAGTTTTGTTTGCATCCGCGCGAAGTCCGGTATCGAGCAGCAGCCCCGCATACATCTCGCTGACATGGGCATCTTTCGGATTCTTGTCGTACAGGGATTTTGCAAGACGGACCGCCTCATCACGCCGGCCGGTCGCATCGTACACGAGCACGATCCGTTCATTGTAAAGATTTGCGTGAGCCGGATCTTCCTTCGCGCCCTGCTGATATTGATCGATTGCCTTCTCAAACTGTTTGGCGGCGACGTAGAAGTTGCCCATCATCTCTCGCGCCGCAGGAAATGTCGCTCTGTCGGCGAGCATCCGCTGCATCAGCTTCTCGCCCTCGTCGTAACGATTCGATATCCGGAGGAAGGTTGCCAGGTTGACAACAGCCGCGGCGCTCTTCGGATCGTTTTGAACATGTGCCCGCAGTAGCGCCTCCTCCTTTGCAACGTCCTTGTTTCTCGCGTATAACAGGGCAAGGAAGTCATACCCGGGCCCCCACGTTTTGTCGTGGGCCAGCATATCGCGCACCTCCGCCTCCGCCTGATCCTGGTGACCAGTCGCCATCAAAGCTTCGGCGTACCATCCGACCAGCTGGCGCGAGTACGGATGAGCGGCAGTTGCTTTGGCGAAATCCTGAACGGCCTGATTAAGATTTCGATCCGAAAGGTCCAACATCGCCTGTATCCGGAGACCGTCAAACGAATTTGGATCTCGCTGCAGCAGCTTGGTTTTGAGGTCCTGAATGTCGGGCAGGAGGTTGGCTTTAAACCGTTTTGGGTTACTGAGGTATGCCGTCAGCTCAATTTCCGCCAGTTTGGCAACCGCGTCCGAATTGTTCGGGTTGAGGTCGACCGCGCGCCTCAGGTACGGCATCGCCTGAACCGCACTGCCCTCATCGAGTAAATTCAATCCTTCCCGGTAATAAGCCTCAGCATTCTTCTTATCTTTGGCGATCACCTTCTGGTACAAGATGGAAGCTTCTCTATACTTTTTGTTCGCGTGGTACTTGTTGGCCGTCGCCAGCAACTTTTCAGGGCTGGGTCTACACGCCGAAAGCAGCAGCAAGGCGGATAAACACGGAACAATGGCGACATACTTCATACCAATTTGGATTGTAGGCGATAGCATCCGGGGCTGCAATTACACCGGGATCGTCGTTATAGGGCTTTTCTGGGGCTGCCATGTTTATAATCGGCCAGAATGGTGAAGTCTTTAGTGCAAAGGGCGTGGATACGCGCCGCCAAACAGCAAAGGAATTCGTTAAACCTCTGGGCAGGGCGCTTGACACCGCGCCCGTTTTGCGCGTTTTCCCTAATCGCGCCTTTGGCTATCTTTTTGTCATTGATATGCGGCTTGTCTCAGGCGCAGGCGCCCGCGAGCCATCCGAAGCCGCCAACCGGGCGCTCCGCCACGCATACCACTGAGCCGTCCGCTCCCGTTGTTCCTCTGCCTTCAGAACCGGGACTTTATGCCGTTGTATACACAAAAATGGGCAACATTGTTTGCCGCCTGTTTGAGAAGGATGCGCCCAAAACGGTTGAAAATTTCGTCGGGCTGGCGACAGGCAAAAAAGCCTGGACTGATCCGGTCAGTGGCGCGGTGAAGCATACCCCCCTCTATTCGGGGACTACATTCCACCGCGTCATTCCAGACTTCATGATTCAGGGCGGAGACCCGGCAGGGAACGGTACTGGATCACCGGGTTACCAGTTCGAAGACGAATTTAACGGCGATCACGTATTTGACCATCCGGGAATACTAGCCATGGCCAATTCCGGTCCAAACACAAACGGATCGCAGTTTTTCATTACGGTCGCAGCGACGCCGTGGTTGAATGGCAAGCATACAATCTTCGGGGAGGTGGTTTCGGGGCAGGAGGTCGCGGACGCAATCTCCAAAGTGCCGCGGGATGCTGACGACAAGCCACTTACACCGCTGAAAATCCTCCGCATTGCCATCAGGCGCGTACCGGCAGTGAAGCAGCAATAGATTATTTGATGGGCTTATCGGCGCTGAGTTGTTCTGCAAGGTGTTCGACCGCCGTTTCCTGGCTGAGATCTGCGATCTCGGGATCCATCTCGGCTTCCGCGATGCCGAAGCGTTTGCAGACAAGCCGCTGTAGGAATAGGATCTTAGTCGCCTCCTGCTCAGCCAGTAGGTTGATCTGCAGGTGGAGTTGATCTCTGCGCTCGTCCCGTCTGCTCATCCAGTTCTGTTTGATCAGAACAATGGTGCTGAGGAGAACCGCCTCACACGAAACGGCAACGCTGAGGAGAACGAATGGATACGGGTCGAACTTGCGCAGCGGGAAAAGAGACGTGGCGTTTATGACTACCCAGATCAGGAACCAAATCAGGTGAAAATTGATGAATGGCAGGCTTCCGGTCCAGTCGGCAATACGGCTCACCACGCGATCTACGCGCGTACGTTTTTCTTCGAAGTCGGCCTCCAGCTCCGCTATCCGGGAAATGTTACGCCCGGCGGCCTTAGATGTGACGGGCTGTCTGCGTTCATTCGGATTCATCTAAAGTGTTAGACGCGGCCACGAGTAAATGAAACGCGTTCTGATTTTGTGCATGCTGGCATCCGCAGCCGTGTTTCTTCGCGGCGCCGAGCAGGCTTCCCTGATCTTGTATAACGGCCGAGTCTGGACCGGGGATTCCGCGCGGCCTGCTGCCCAAGCCATCGCGATTGCCGGAAATCGGATTCTTGCGGTAGGGGATGACGCGCAAATGCGCGCGCTCGAGGGACCGCGCACCGCCACACTCGATGTCGAGGGCCGCCGTGTCGTGCCCGGTTTCATCGACGCGCACGTCCACTTCTTTCAAGGTGGCTCGGCCCTTACCGGTCCGCAACTTCGATACGCCAAGAGTCCGCAGGAATTTCGGGACACGTTGGGCGAATTCGCAAAGCACTACCCGCGCGGACGCTGGATTACCGGCGGCGAGTGGGATCACGAAAACTGGTCGCCTGCTCATCTTCCGGATCGGCGGCTCATCGACAGTGTTACGCGCGATTGGCCCGTATGGGTTGAGCGGCTGGACGGACATATGGCGCTTGCAAACTCGGTCGCACTGAAACTGGCAGGAATCGATAGGAACACAAAGGACGTGCCCGGTGGCATTATCGTTCGCGACGAGAGTGGCGAACCCACCGGCATTCTAAAAGATGCTGCGCAGGAACTTGTCGAGCGGGTAATTCCGCCACCGACGCAGCAGGAGATCGTCGATGTTATCCGCGCCTCACAAGTGCACGCCAATGCCCTCGGCATTACCAGCGTGGACGAC
>JAFARV010000864.1 GCA_019245255.1 Acidobacteriaceae bacterium
TGGCTGTCTTAACCAGACGAACCGTGGCCGATGATATGTTGCTCTGGTGCGTCTCGCCCTGCTACTTGCCGTGTCGGCAATCACCTGCTACTGTTCCGCGCCCATGGGGTGGAACTCCTGGCACAGTTTTGCCAATGTCGTGAATTCCCGAATCATTCAGCAGCAGGCCAAGGCGATGGCCACGAACGGCATGAAGGAGGCCGGTTACGAGTATGTCGTCATCGATGAAGGTTGGTGGCTGGGGGAACGTGACGCCGCGGGCAACATCATCGTAGATCCTAAGCAGTGGCCCGCGATTAAGCCCGGTCAGAGAGACGGCGACATGGCCACCATCGCGGATTACATTCACAGCTTGGGTTTGAAGGCGGGAATCTATACAGATGCGGGTCGCGACGGTTGCAGCATGTACCCCGACTCTGGCCCGAAGTACATGAATACGGGCAGTGAGGGGCACTATGAACAGGACTTCCTTCAGTTCTCGAAGTGGGGCTTCGATTACGTCAAGGTGGACTGGTGCGGCGGCGCGAAGGAGAACCGGTCCGGCGCGCTGCAGTACGCGCAAGTCGCCCCCGCGATTCAGCGTGCGGAAAAGATAACGGGACGTCCGTTGTTCTTCTCCATCTGCGAGTGGGGCAGCCAGAATCCGTGGTTCTGGGCACCGGGAGTTGGCGACATAGAGAGCACCGTCTGGCGTACGGGCGGCGACATCATCCCTCCCGTTGTGGAGACCCTGCACGATCCCGAACACGACAAACGCGTCATCACCCTGCGGAATGTGCTCGATTCGTTCGACGCCGGAATTCATCCGGAAGCACAGCACACCGGCTATTACAATGACTTGGACATGATGGTCATGGGCATGCGCGGCATGACTGATGGTATGGATCGCATCCACATGGGGCTGTGGGCGATTTCGAGCGCGCCTCTAATGGTAGGTTCCGATCTGACGCGGCTTTCTCAGTCGACCTTGTCGCTTCTGAAGAACAAGGAAGCGATCGCCATCCACAATGACCCATACGGTTTGCAGCCGATCAAGGTCAGCGAACCAAGCCCTGGCGTGCAAGTCTGGGCGAAGCCGATGGTAGTTGGCGGACGGCGCGCGGTCGCCATACTGAACCGAACGGATAACTCCGCACAAGTGAAGATCGATTGGAGCAGGCTTGGCCTGGATGGCACTCCGAAATCGTTGCGGGATGTGTGGAACGGACGGGATGTCGCCACGGCTGACGCGACGTTCTCAGTACCCGCGCACGATCTCGCGCTGTTGGTGGTGGATGGCGAGGATAAGAGACCTGCAGAATATGTTGCAAACCGATCAGACATGACCGGAATCAAGGCAACCAGCGGTCCGACGTTTGCCCGTTTGGAGTACGCAAATGCTTCCGGTCACGTCGCGGTGGTCCGTGTGAAAAGCACGTCGGGACTTTCCACTTCCCTTGCGCTCCCCTCGACGACTGGATCAGACAGCGGCACGGTTGGTCTCATCTTGCCGCATGGAACCGCTGATCTGTCATTCGAGGGAGCGGCGTTCGAGGCACCGGGCGTGGCTATTCGGAAGTTGCTTGTTTATTTCTGGTGATTTTGGCGCTCGCACGATCTCACGAGAGATGTAAAAAATATTTGACACTCGACAGCTCAGAGGCTACGCTGGAAATGTCAAATATTTTTGACACTGGAGCGATTTGCCATGCTGACAAGCCTTTCCTACCGGGAGAAGACTCTTTACGCCTCGCTTGTGGCGGAGCTGGTTGTGTACGGCCCGTACTTTTTTCTGCACGAGCAAAACTCGGTGAACAAGGTCGCCGGCATGATTATCGCGATCATTGTGCTGCAAATTATCCTGCAATCGATCATTGCCGCGCTGACGCGGAACCGTGTAACAGATGAGCGCGATCGGTTGATCGAGCTGCGAGGCTATCGCGCTGGTTATCTAACACTCGCCTCATTGATGGTGCTTGGGCTTGGAATGCTGTGGTTTCATGCGACGGTCGGCCATATTCGATTGGACGGCCGCATGGTGGGACTCCACTTCCTGAGCGTCTTCTTTGGGATGTTGATCATCGCTGATATTACCAAGACCGCCGCGCAGATTGTGGCTTACCGGAGGGCACTCTAATGCCGGCCATACGCAATCAGATTAGAGAACTCCGGGCACAGCGTGAGATCACCCAGCAAGAGT
>JAFARV010000868.1 GCA_019245255.1 Acidobacteriaceae bacterium
TGGAGAGCGCGCCACGATTTCGCGAACCGCGACCACTGTCTAGACAAGCTTCTGCGCGAGCTTCCTGAAGCGCACACCCGTCGGGGCCGTGGCAAAACCCGCTGACGTTATAGTGGCTTTCGAGCCCTCATGAACGCCCGTATTCTGCTCCTCACCGTCCCTCTTTGTCTGATTGCCTCTGCCGTTGCTTTGCTGAAAGCCGCTCCGGATTGGGTGTCCCGCAGTAACCAGAACGCGCAGATTCTGCTATCGATACTAGCCAAGTACTCCCCTGAAACAGCGAGCGAGCTGGGTGTTCCCGGCATGGATGATCGGATTTCGCGGCCGTCTCTCGACGAGCCGGAACGGAGACGGCATGACTTGGCGCAGGCGATCTCGGAGCTCCAGAGTCGCGTGTCTGCCGAAAGCGATCCACTGGTGAAACAGGACCTTGCGATCCTGATCGACGCTGCTCGAAAAGATATCCGTTCCAGCACTGCCTATGAGCAGCACACAATCCCCTACACGAACGCAGCGCTTGCGGTCTTCGGAGGGGTTCACGGTCTCCTTGACGATCAGATAGCCCCTGCACGCCGACCCGCCGCTGTCGTGCGGCTGAAGAAATATGCCGGGCTCGAACCCGGCTACCGGCCACTGACGGTCATTGACAAAGAGATATTCCGGGCGAAAGCGAAGAACGGCGCCCTGCTCGGCCCGCCCCGAGCTCAGGTAGAGCAGGACCTCGCCACAATGGACTCTTACGTCAGCGGCATCGGAGATCTGTTCCGTAAGTACCAGCTCACCGGTTATGACGACGCCTACGCTCAACTGAAATCTCAAATGGCAGCGTACCGGACCTTTGTGCAGACCGAAGTGCTGCCTCGCACTCGTTCCGATTTCCGCCTTCCACCCGACTTGTACGCCGTAAGGCTCGATAACGCGGGTGTCGACTACACCCCCGCGGAATTGGAACGCCTCGCGCACCAAAGCTTCGCCGAGATTCAGGCGCAGATGAGCGAAGTCGCGGCAGGCGTGGCCCGGGCAAATGGATTTCCCTCATCCGACTACCGCGCTGTGATCCGCGCACTCAAAAAGAACCAGCTTTCGGCCGCTGATGTGATGCCCCGCTATCACGAAACACTTGCACAAATTGAGAATGCCATTCGCGCCCATCATCTGGTGACGCTTCCGGATCGGCCATGCATCGTTCGTGTCGCCTCCGCGGCGGAAACGTCTCAGCAACCGGCGCCGCACTACCAACCGCCGCAACTGATCGGCAATAACGGACAACAAGGGCAGTTTGTATTACCTGGCGGCACGGTCGGGCCCGACGGCAAGCCTCTAAAGTACGATGACTTCACCTTCCGCTCCGCGACATGGACGTTAACCGCCCATGAGGCCCGCCCTGGTCATGACCTGCAATTCTCATCCATGGTTGAGCGCGGCGTCTCTCAAGCTCGCGCCATCTTTGCGTTCAATAGTACGAACGTCGAAGGCTGGGGCCTGTATGCCGAGTGGTTTATGCTCCCCTACATGCCCGCAGACGGCCAACTGATTTCGCTTCAGCTTCGCCTTTTGCGCGCGGCGCGCGCGTTCCTGGATCCGGAGTTGCAGGAAGGGAAAGTCACCCGCGACCAGGCGCTGAAGGTTCTGGAGGATGATGTGGTGATTTCAGAAGCCTTCGCCACCGAAGAAGTGGATCGATTCACGTTTCGTGCGCCCGGACAGGCAGTCTCGTACTTCGATGGGTATACCCGGTTGCGGCAATTGAGAGCCGATGTCGAAAAGCAGATGGGCGCGAACTTCAACGAACAGCAGTTCCACGATTTCATTCTTTCGCAAGGGATGTTGCCGCCCGCGCTGCTGCGCAAAGCGGTGCTAGAGAAGTTTGTGGGTAGAAGTAAGCAGGGTTGACCTGCGGGAGGCTACTGAATGTCGGCGTCGTGCGCTGGAACGAGGGGCGTTTGAAAGCTGAAGATCTCGAGGAAGCGCTTCTGTTGTTCCGGCGTGAGAACGCTCAGGATGCGCCGCTTGCCATGCTCCGCCACATCCTCGCGCTGCTCTTCGATGTTCTGGTAGTACTTGGCGTAGTCGTCGAGTTCCTTCGTGACGGTCCGTTCCTGATCCGGCGTCAGACGTAACTCAGTCCGCAGATCCGCCAAGCTCAGCCGCGCATGCACGCTGGCGGGTTGCCGGAAGCCAGCGTGAATGAAGGTGGTGAGCGCGGCCCCGCACGTCAGCCCGCACAGAAACACCAGACCGAAGATGGTGAGAACTCGAGGATTTGACCAGCCAGACGTCCGCAGTTGTGTAGAGCGGCCTCGGATTGTAGCTGAAGACAGGATTGCGAGTACCTCAGTGCGATGCGAAGTTTTCGAGAACGGCATTCCGTTGCTGGTCCTGGTCACCATAGACCGGAGCATCGTAATGTACGTTCTGCGCAACCATGGCACCTCCGCCGAGGTGCCCGTCACGCCGTTCCTGTGCGATCACATAGCTACCCAACAGGACTGCCACGGTTAGCGAGGCATATGCCAGCCGCGTGCCGAACTTTGAATAGATGAAAGCAGTCCACATCGATTCCTTCGTGCGTTCCTCGATGCGTTGCAGCACACGGGCATAGAAACCCGGCGCCGGAGCGATACCGCCAGGAGCGCGCAGACTCTGCAGCATGGCTGACTGCGCCCGCATGGCGTCCAGCTCAATTGCACACTCACTGCAGGAACCGAGGTGGTCTGCAATCCTGCTATCCCTGTTGCCGTTTTCGATGTTTGATGATTTGCGACTTGCCTCCGCCCGCTCCGGCCTCAACAGCTCTTCCAGGCGATCGCGAATGGCTTCATGCATGTTTTCCCTCAAAAAAAACCCAACACCCTGTTCGCGGATCTTAGTGCTTTCGCTTTACGTCCGCTTTTACATAGACTTTACATCCGAACCGGCTAGCAGAAAAGAGTTTATTCCAAAGGTGCCGTCAATGGCGCCCGGTTGAGCCGTTCCGCAGCCTTCACCAGCTTCTGCCGCGCACGAAAGAGCTTCACCTTGATGGTGTTTTCATTCATGCCCGTCATATCCGATAACTCCTCCACTGAATGCCCCTCCACTTCTTTCAAGAGGATGAGCATACGATCTTCATCGGAAACTTTCCCCAAAAGTTTGATGATCAGGTCACGCTGCGCCAGTGTCTGGTCTATGGCCGGCCTTTGGTCGGTCGCCGGCTCCGAATTTTCCAGGCGCAGCGACTCCTCCGCCGTGAAATCGCTTTCGTAAACCAGCTTACGAACCCGTTTTTTTCGCAGGTAATCGTAACACTCGTTGACTGTAATCTTATAAATCCATGTCAACAACGAGCTGCGAAAGTCGAAGTTCCTGATCGAGAAGTAAATCTTCGCAAAGACCTGCTGAGCAATGTCTTCGGCATCGTTCCGATTTCGGAGGATGCCGTAGATGATGGAAAAAACCTTGGCCTCATAGCGGTCCATGATCTCGCGGAACGCCATCTCATCCTGCGCCTGCACCCTGCGAACCAGGGTGGCCTCATCGCTCGTTCGATGGTCCAATTTGCTCTTTGTCGAGGCCACAACCGCACCGGTTGCCGGCCAAGTGAGACTTGGCGCCGATCCGCTCATACATCGTGACCGACGTCGGGCGCGCAATCCCGGTTGCAGAAACCTGTCGCAAGTACCGAACTCGCGAATACGCCTATTATTCCATTCCTTGCCCAAATTACCGTTCTGCTTCCGACCGCGTGAGCCGTTGAAACTGAGCCGCAAGCGTAAGCGCGCGCTTAACTGCCAGAACTCCTGCAATTTGCCACTACGGAATCTTCGGGCTGACCGCGGCGGGCGCATTCCGGGGACGCCGTGCCGGCGGCTGGCGCCGTTTCGCATCACGGCGCAATTCCAGAATCAGCTGCATCACCGCCATCTCGATCTGGTCGCGCACGGTCACGTATACTTCTTCCGGCCGGCCGATCGGATCTTCAATCGGCCATTCACGCACCGGAACATTCAACCGTTCCGGGAGCTTCGCGCCGCTCATATTGATGATCAGGTCGAACTCCCGAATCGGAATGTCACCCACGTCTTTGGGGTGCTGGTCGTCGATGCTGATGTTCTTATCCTGCATCACCTTCTTCGTCAGCGGCTGGACTATAGGCGCGGGAGCAAGACCGGCACTCTCACAATTGATCACGTCATCGCCGTAGCGGCGTGCGAAGCCCTGCGCCATCTGGCTGCGGCAGGAATTGCCGATGCACAGGAAAAGGACTCGCTTTTTACCGGCTGGGATTCTCGTCGTCGCGTCCATCGCCGTTCTGAATAAGCGTCTCAAGAAATTTGCGGTGAATCGAGATGTCGCGGCTGAGTTCGGGGTGGAAAGTAGCGATCAGGTGTCGCCCTTGTTCGACCAGCACCGGATCATTACGGTAGGATGCGAGCACCTTCACGCCTTGCCCGACTCGTCGGATGACAGGTGCCCGGATAAACACCGCTTCCGTTTTGCCGTCATCCAACTCAATATCGGATATCCGGCTGTCGATCTGCCGGCCATAAGCATTACGTTCCACCGTGATGTCCACCAGCCCGAGCGAATCCTGATGCGGATTGACCACTTCCGAGGCCAGAAGGATGGCGCCCGCGCAGGTGCCGAATACGGGCTTCCGTTTCCCGAACTCGCGCACCGGTTCAAACAGGTGTTCATCGTTCAGGAGCTTGAGCATGGTTGTGCTTTCCCCACCCGGAATCACCAGGCCTTCGACATCGCGGAGGTCCTCGGCAGTGCGTACCTCGACGGCGTCGCCGCCGGCGCGTTCTATCGCCCTCCTATGCGCATCGAAGTCGCCCTGTAAAGCCAGCACTCCGACTCTCGGCTTATCCGTCATTCGTTATCTGGAAATGCTGCCGCAGTCCTACCAACCTCGGGTCTGCATCAGTTCTGAGCTTTCGAGCTTCGAAATCTCGAGGCCCGGCATCGCCTCGCCAAGTTCCTCGCTTGCCTCAAGCAGTTTCACAGGATCGCGATAGTAGGTCGCCGCCTTCACGATCGCCCTGGCGCGCGTTTCCGGATCGGAGGACTTGAAAATACCCGATCCGACGAACACTGCCTCAGCGCCAAGTTGCATCACGAGCGCCGCATCAGCAGGTGTGGCAATGCCGCCCGCCGAAAAATTCGGCACCGGAAGTTTGCCGTGCTCCGCCACATATTCGACCAGTTCGAGCGGCGCCTGAAGGTTCTTCGCTTCGTGCACCAGTTCCTCTTTCCCAAGGACCGTGAGCTGCTTCATCTCCTTCACAATCGTTCGAATGTGCCGCACCGCCTCGACGATATTGCCCGAGCCGGCCTCGCCCTTGGTTCGGATCATTGCGGCGCCTTCGGCAATTCTTCGCAGCGCTTCGCCCAGATTGCGCGCTCCACAGACGAACGGAACCTTGAAGTCGTGCTTGCTGACGTGGTGCTCTTCGTCGGCGGGCGTCAAGACTTCGCTCTCATCGATGTAGTCGACCCCCAGAACCTCGAGAATGCGCGCCTCCATGAAGTGCCCGATGCGGACCTTTGCCATCACCGGAATAGAGACTGCCTCCATAATGTCCCGAATGATGCGGATCTGCGACATGCGCGCCACGCCGCCCTCTTTGCGAATGTCCGCCGGCACGCGCTCGAGCGCCATGACCGCCACTGCCCCCGCCTTCTCGGCAACAACTGCTTGCTCGGCATTGACCACATCCATGATCACGCCGCCCTTCAACATTTCAGCCAGACCAACCTTGAGCCGAAACTGATCCGTTTGGAAGTTCACGTCGTTCTCCTTTAACTCTGAAGCGCCCTACACCAGCGCTGCCGATGCTTCCCACTCGCTCCTGACACTCGCCGCACCACCCAGCTCGCGAGTGACCACATCCCCCAAGATGCGAATGCCACGCACGATCTGCCCAGCCGTCAGCCCGCCGAAACTGATTCGTAGCGCGCGAGCGTGAGCAAGTCGCGCCGAAAAGAAACTGCCGGGCATGAAAGCAACCCCGGCCTCCCGCGCCACGGTCAGAACTTGCTCGGCCAACAACGGCGCAGGCAACTCGATCCAGAGATTCATGCCACCTTCAGGGCGCGTCCATCGCACTCCTTCAGGCAGGTAGTCGGCGCAGGCTTGTAGCAGCGCGTCGAGGCGTTCCGCGCCCGCGCGCCGGGTACGTTCCATATGCTTTCCCAGTTCGCCTGATTCGGCGAAGCGTAACAACACAGCCTGTGAAAGCTGATCCGAGTGGAGATCGCTGATTTCCTTGGCATCCGCCAAACGCCCAATCACTGGACGCGGCGCCACAATCCACCCTACGCGCAGGCCAGGAAACGACACTTTCGAATAACTGCGCAGTAGGATCGTGCTTCCCGTGTAGTCCAGTTCCTTAACCGTCGGTAAGGCGGTGCCTGAGTAGCGCAACTCGCTGTAAATGTCGCTCTCAACAATGACGCAGTCGTAACGTCGCGCTAATTCGATCAGCCGCAGCCTTCTTTCGAACGGCAGCGTGGCGCCGGTAGGATTTTGAAAATTCGGATTGACGACCAGTAGCCGCGGCCGCCGTTGTTCCAGCAATTTCTCGAGGCCCGCGGTCTCGACCCCGTGCTCATCTACCCGCGCCGAAAGAATTTCCCAACCGCTGCGCGCAAACACCCGAATCAAACCGTGATAGGACGGATCTTCGAGGAGAACAGCGGCGCCGGGCACAGCGAACACACGCGCAACTAAATCAAGAGCCTGTTGGCAGCCGTTCGTAACCATCACGTCATCGCTCGCGCGCGCCGCTCCGGAACGCATCGCGCTTTCGACTAGGTACTTCCGCAACGGCGGATATCCATGCGCGCTGCCCAATTGCAAAATGTCGCGCGCACTCTCGCTGTCAATCACCTCTCTCGCAAGCCGGCGGAACTCTGCGATCGGAAACTCGACCCCGGCAGGTCGCGAGTTTGCGAAGCTGATCTCCACTTCGTGCGGTATGGGACGCGTGCGCGTCTCCACCGGAGGAAGAATCGCATCCCAATTGGTCCGATGCGTTGCTGAGGTCCGCTCTTTTG
>JAFARV010000933.1 GCA_019245255.1 Acidobacteriaceae bacterium
ATTGTATTTCGCCGCCCAGGCCCTTGAGCCCGCGCGGCGATCGGCGTTCTTGGCGGCCGAGTGTGCGCGCGAGCTTGATCTGCAATCTGAGGTCGAATCGCTGCTGCGATACGCCGAGCATCCCGAGCCCGCAATTGCCGTGAACCACTGGAATGATGCTTCCGGGCCGAGTCTGAAGGCAGGGAGCCTGCTTTCGGGGCGCTTTCGTATTGAGCGGCTGCTTGGGGCCGGCGGGATGGGCGAAGTGTATGAGGCATTCGATGCCGTTCTGGGGGAACGAGTCGCATTGAAGACAATTCGACCGGGAATATTCGATCGCGAAGAAGCGAAGGAACGCTTTGTGCGCGAGGTTCAATCGGCGAAGAAGATTGCACATCCGAATGTTTGCCGGATTCACGATCTGCACCGGGATGATTCGGAAGCCGGGAATGGGCTTATCTATTTGACGATGGAAATGCTCGAAGGAGAGACCTTACGAGCGCGGCTGGAGCAGGGTGGACTACCGCTTGAAAGTGCGCGAACACTGGCAGAGCAACTGTGCAAGGCGATGGAAGCAGCTCACCAGGCCGGCGTAGTGCATTGCGATTTCAAGAGCGAAAATATCATTCTGACGCGAACACAGGATGGTGAATTGCGGGCAGTGGTGACCGATTTCGGGTTGGCACGTCCGCTAACGGAAGAATCGGCTACAGCGGCATTGAGCAATGGGAGCCGGATAATCGGAACTCCCGCGTATCTGGCGCCGGAGCAATTGTTGGGCCTGCCGATTTCGCAAGCGGTGGATATCTACGCCTTGGGCGTCGTGCTGTATGAAACGGTCACGGGCGCGCAACCATTCACGGGCGATTCGGCTTCTGCGATTGTGGAGCAACGGTTGCTGACACCAGCGCCGCGACCGAGCGCGAAGTTGCCGGGTTTGCCGCGCGCCTGGGACACAGCGATTTCAGGCTGCCTGGAATATTTCCCGACTCGACGATTCGGTAAGGCGACCGAAGTATGGAAGGCGATTTGCGAAGGACATGTAAGCCGACTGCGCGTATGGAGGCGGACGGCTACCGCAGCATTACTGGTTGCAGCGCTCGCCGGGCTGGTTTTATGGAAGTTGGCCTATCGCGCGAACGCCCCGGGTTCGGCATCCGCGGGCGGAATGTACCTCGCCATTCTTCCTTTCAGAACGCTCGCGGGAGACGAAGCTCTCCGCTATCGCGCCGAAGGCATTGCCGATGACCTCACAGCGCGACTGTTCCAGTTTCCTGACCTGCATCTGGCTTCGCGAACGGCCGTCGACGGTGTGAAGGGTTGGCCGCCGGCTCACGCTGCCCGAATGCTAGGCGCGAACATGCTTGTGCAAGGTTCGCTCGAAAACGCAGTTGGCGGCGACGAGATTCGGGCAATTGTGAGTCTTGAAGATGTGCGCAACCAACGCCTGCTTTGGACAGACCGGTTTACGGGATCCACTCGCGACTTGCTGGGATTGGAAGACCAGATCTCCGCTCGCCTGATTCGGGCTCTGAACGTTTCGCCAATAGGGCAGCAGATGGCCGCTGCTTCGACGCATGCGACGGAAAACGCCGAGGCATACGATTCTTATCTCAAAGGCCGCACCCTTCTGCGCAATAAGCGCGATGAGCCGGCCGTCCAAGCTGCCATCGGCCTCTACAACACCGCCGTCTCAAGAGATCCACACTTTGGACTCGCCTATGCCAGCTTGGCCGATGCATGCACCTATATGTATGACCTCAAAAAGGACAGTTTCTGGCTTGAGAAAGCACAGCATGAGGCCGTCGAAGCAGTGCGCTGGAACCCCGAGGCGCCGGAGTCGCACACCGCGTTGGGCAGTGCATACCTCGCTTCTGGCAGAACGAATGAAGCAATCGTTGAATTGAAGCGGGCGCTCGAACTGGCACCACGCTCCGACGAGGCCAACCGAAGGCTCGCTTCCGCATTCAGTCAGGCGGGAAACAAAGACGAGGCGCTCCGCTATTATCGCCGGGCCATTGACGTGAATCCTTATTATTGGCAGAACTACAATGAGCTCGGTTGGGCCTATCTGACTCTTGGCCGCTACAACCAAGCCCTCGAGAGCTATATCAAGGTGACACAAATGGTGCCCGAGCTTCCGGTGGGTTACAACAACATCGCGGCCATCTACATGTATCAGGGACAGTATCAGAAGGCAATTGGGCCTCTCAACCAGGCTATTAAGCTGAGACCGGAAGTGTTAGCCTACGCCAATTTAGCGACTTGTTATTACGAAATGGGTGAATACCACAAGGCCATAGAAAATGGCGAGCGCGCGGTGGCGCTGGATCCTAAGAACGATCTTGCGGTCGGGAATCTGGCTGACGCTTATGACAAATCAGGTGACGCCGGCGAAGCGAAATCCGCCTATCAAAAAGCCGTCCAGCTGGCCTACGCATCTCTGCAGGCCAATCCCCGGGACGTGGATACGGTAAGCAGGCTGGCTCTCTACTACGCGAAGCAGCACCAAAACACATTGGCCCGGCAGTTCATTCAACGTGCCCGCGCGGGGGATCCCACAGACCCCGACTTGCTCTTCGATTCCGCGATTGTCGAGTCACTCGCAGGCAACCAGCGTGCTGCACTCCGCGACCTCAATGTTGCCGTGGAGAAGGGCTATGCCGTTGCTCGAATCCAAAGTGAACCGGACCTCAACGCACTACGACAGACACCGGCGTATCGCGTTTCGCTCGCCGCGTGGCGCGCCGCAAAGCATTAATCGCAAAAACGCCCGATATCATTATTCCAAGCAATCTGAGTGTGCCGGGTTCGGGTGCATTGGCCGCTCCGTTGATGCTCTGTCCTGCCGCAAATCCCTGCAGGCTAATTTCAAAATCGACTCCAGCCGGTAGACCCGCGCCGCCCTCGAACATCACATCATCTGTATTTCCCCTCTGGCTGATTAAGCAGGTGGAAAATATCGTGCTATCGCACGTGATAGGAGGAGCGGCGTCGGACGCCGGGAAGCTTAGGTCGAGCGAAACAAATGGTACGGTCGGATCAAGGCAGACCTCGGAGACTCCGCCCACGGGAGCGGGCACTTCAAAACTGAAAGTAGTCCCGACGGCAGGCGTTCCTCCACACCCGCGGATTACGCCGATACCGGCGCCGTTTACCGATATGCAACTCACCATCATCAAACCGAAAGAGACGACCAAGGTACGCATATCACCATGGATTGTAATGCTCAACCACTATAGATCCAAGTAAATTCTCACGGGGAGCCGCTCACAGCCTGGCCTTTCCTCTTCTCACCTCCTCCTCATATCCGCAGATGCTATCCTGAAAGCGCTCCCCCACCCACCGTCAGTTGTTCCATGGATTTCCTTGCAGGCCTGAATCCGCAACAACGCGAGGCCGTTGCGCACGTTGAAGGACCGTTGCTGCTGCTTGCAGGTGCAGGCAGCGGCAAAACGCGCGTCATCACTCACCGGATTGCCCATCTCATCGAAGCACACCACACACCCGGTACCGCTGTGCTTGCCGTGACGTTTACGAATAAGGCCGCGGATGAAATGCGGCAACGGGTGCGGAGTCTGCTTACCAACGACGGTGCGAGCAACACGCCGCTTGTCTCCACCTTCCACTCGTTCTGCGTGCGTCTGCTGCGCCGCGACGGAGGCTCGCTCGCCGAGATCCGTTCCGGCTTCACGCGTCAGTTCACGATCTACGATGACGACGACCAGGTCTCTCTTCTGAAATCGATTTACAAGGCTGTCGGGCTGGACGAGAAATTCATGCCGCACCGCGCGGCGCTATCGCGCATCAGCCACGCCAAGAGCCATCATGAGACGCCGCTCGATTGGTACAAATCCGCAACCGATCCCAAGCTCACCAAGCTCGCAAAGATCTACGAACAATACGAAGAACGTCTCAAACAGGCGAACGCACTCGATTTCGACGACCTTCTGCTCGAGTCCGTCCGTTTGCTGAGACACGACGAAGCTCTGCGCAACATGTATAACCGGCGCTTCGAGTTCGTCATGATCGACGAGTATCAGGACACCAATCGCAGCCAGTACGAACTGATGCGTCTGCTGACCGAGGCGCGGCAAAACCTGTGCGTCGTCGGCGATGAGGATCAGTCAATCTACGGCTGGCGCGGCGCCGATATTCGCAACATCCTCGATTTCGAACGCGACTACCCGAGCGCCGTCGTGATCCGGCTTGAACAGAACTACCGGTCCACGAAAAACATCCTCGAGGCTGCCAGCGCCGTGGTCGCTAACAACAAAGATCGCAAAGGTAAATGGCTCTGGACCAGTTCGGGAGAAGGCTCGAAGATCGGTTACTACGAAGCGCCCGATGGCGAGAACGAGGCGATGTTCATAGCCGACACCATCGAGAAAATCATTTCGAAGAGCCCGGGTGCACGGGTCGCTGTCCTGTACCGCACCAACTCCCAGTCGCGGCAGATCGAAGAAGCGTTGCGCCGCTACGGCCGCAAGTACCTCGTCGTGGGAGGCTTCAGCTTCTACCAGCGCGCTGAGGTCAAAGACCTGCTCGCATATCTCAAACTTCTGTTGAGCCCGCACGATTCAATCAGTCTTCTCC
>JAFARV010000937.1 GCA_019245255.1 Acidobacteriaceae bacterium
TTCTCGCGTTCTGGCCATAGCGGCTCTCACAGCGCCGGTATCGGTTACGTCCATTTGTAAGACAAGGCTGCGGTCCCCGAAAGCGCGCGCTGACTCCGCAAACCGAGCTTGGTTGCGGACCGCCATTGCAACCCGGTGACCTCTCTCAAGAGCCTCGCGGGCGATCTCGCGTCCCAAGCCGCTCGACGCGCCTGTCACGAACCAGTTCATACCGACTCCGGTTTACAGTAACAGGGTTCGGCTTCGCCGCGCATTCAAAATCGTGCGATTCAGGATCGTCGGAAGCGGGCGCGATAGGCGGAAGGACTTACGCCCGTGTGCTTTATGAATGAGCTGGAGAAATGGGCTTGTCCGGAAAATCCCAGATCGAATGCGATTTCCGTTACCGTCATGGGCGATTCGCCCAGCAGAGCGACGGCGCGCTGTATGCGCTGGCTCACCACAAACTGCCGTGGCGACGTATTGGTCGCTCGGCGGAAAGCCACGCAGAAATGCCACTGGCTCAGGCCCGCTATGCCGGCCAGTTCAGCCAGCGCAAGCGGCGTTTCCAGGTGGGAGCGAATGTAATCCACGACGCGAGAAATGCGGCCCGGGCCAGCATACGCGAACGCCGGCAGGCGCACGCCAGAATGCTGCTCAAACAGGTTTGCTGCTAGAGACAGCATCAGCGTCTCAGCTTGGAGCTTCCCATTGGGATTTCCCGCCTCGAGCTCGTCAACCAGCAATGTCGCGATCCGGCGTATTCGTCCGCCTTGCACACCCGCGATAGGCGGGAGGAAAGGCTCGTCCTTGCACCAGAACGCGTCGGCGACAAAGCGCGGGTCGATATCGAACGACGCGTATTCGCAGGCGCCACCGTGCCATTGCCAACGGTTATCGCAGCCCGCCGGAATGAAATCCCATTCGTTCAGCAACTGAGGCGCATTGGAAACCCAAGTGAGTTCGCCGAAGCTCCGAGTCGTGGTGTTTCCGCCGCACAGGGGGACGATCAATTCATGATGGGTTCCCGCGGGACAAACGATCTCTCCTTCCGGAGGCGGTTTTCTCCAAACCTCAACCCGGACCTGTTGCCATCCGAAGGACTCACTGCTACTCGATACCGGGTACGGGATGTAGGTCAACAGTTCGTCCGGCGTCGCCCCCGGTTTATTCGTTGCGCTCCCCGCGTGGGCATTGGGCGCTGCGAGTGATTTCACGTTTAAGGCTGCCAGATATCATAATCCTAAGCAATTGAGGTACTGGGAAATTCCTCGAATCGCCGCCTCAACTGCTCCAGTTCGCTTGTCCCGTCCGCTACTTCCTGCGCCATTTCTAGAGCGACTCGTAAAGCCGACGCTATCGAAAGCAGGCTCTCAAGTAACGGGAGACCTGGACGGTTCCGTTGGAGTGCCTATACAGCGGCCGCTGCAGGCTTCCAGCTTTGGGATTTGGCTTCGGCCGCCAAACTGGTCGTATTCGTGTCGATAATCATTTCTAAAGGCCAGTTCTCGTAAGCCGCGCATACCTTTTGTTGAATGGTAGCCCTGGTTTTATCGGAAAGGTCAGGGTCTTGCTTTAGGGCGCCCGCGACAATCTCTCGAACCGCGTTTATGTAGGCAGACTGCTCACCGATGATGGAGGTCGTACCTGGAGTGCCATGTCCCGCGTATACCATCTTTGCCGAATCAAAACGATCTTTTGCTTTATTCAGAGCCGTGAGCCAAAGTTCAGAGCGCCCCTCTGCGAGCCAGGGATGCACGCCATGGTAAACGAGATCGGAAATAATCACCGCATCTATCTGGGGCAGCTCAATGGCGGTGTTATCGGAGCATTCCGTCGGTCCAAAATCGTTCACAACCAGTTCGATGCCGTCGATGCTCATATGCTGACCATCGCTCACGGTTACGTCGGGAATAACGAACCGTTGAGGATAATCAGATCCAACGATGGGAGTCCAATAAACGCGTTTCGGCTCGGCAGTTTCTCGGATGCCCTGTATTGTTGCGGCGGTTGCGTGACCTCGGGTTCCTGGGAACCTTTCCAGTAAGGACGCAAGGCCGTTGTAGTGATCGGGATGTGGGTGGGTGATCAGAATGGCTGCAAGCGGCTTTTCCAGCGCAACGACTTTATCGGCGACTAACCTCGCCTCCGAAAGCACGAACTGAGTGTCAACTAAGACGAGACTTCGCGCGCCCTCAATGATGAAAGAATTCACGTAGAACGCATTGGGGGATGAGGTGTGGATGTGGACTTTCGGGAATGTGGTCAAAAATGAAC
>JAFARV010000960.1 GCA_019245255.1 Acidobacteriaceae bacterium
GTCTCGCGTTCATTACACGTGATCGGCTCCGAAGCACAACGACAACCCAGGTGGATCAGTTCGCACAGACATACCTGAAGGAATCGAACCGGACGATCGGGCGGTTCGTGCCGACAGAGAAGCCCGACCGCGCCGAAGTGCCCGCTCCGCCTGATGTTGCTGCACTGGTCAAAGACTATAAGAGCAAGGAAGTAATTGCGGAAGGCGAAGTGTTCGACCCGACTCCGTCAAACATCGATAAGCGTACGGTCCGGGGCGAGTTGCAGCCCGGAATCAAACTGGCGCTGTTTGAGAAGAGGACCCGCGGCCAGGTTGTTACCGCAACCCTCAACTTTCATTTTGGCGACGAAAAGAACCTGATGCACAAGGAGACGGTCGCAGGATTGACCGCGGCCATGCTGACGCGCGGAACCGCAAAGCACACCCGCCAACAATTCTCCGATGAAGTGGACAAGCTGAAATCGCAGGTTCGTATCACATCGACGGCGACAGGCGCCTCGGCGTCCTTCCAGACTACGCGCGAGAATTTCGCCGCCCTTGTGCAGCTCGTCTCGGAGGCACTCCGTGAACCGGTCTTTCCCGAGAGTGAATTCGAGACTTTGAAGCAGCAACAGATCACTGGGCTCGAAGCCCAGCGTCGCGAACCGCAATCGATCGCGTTTCTCGAAGCCTACCATCGATTGATGCCGTATCCCGAAGGCGATCCGCGCTACGTTCCGACTGTGGACGAGCAGATTGCTTACGTGAAGGCCGCGACTCTTGATGATGTCAAGAAGTTCTATCACGACTTCTACGGCGCATCTCATGCTGAATTCGTAGTCGTCGGCGATTTCGATGCTGAAGCGTTCGAGAAACAGGCGTCTTCCAGCTTTGCAAACTGGACCAGCCGCGAACATTACGAGCGCGTCCCACAGCCGTTCAAAGACATTCCGGCGTCCAATCGTTCGATCGATACACCGGATAAGGCCAACGCCATCTTTATCGCTGTGCAACCCCTGGCAATGGACGACACCAATCCCGAGTATCCGGCGATCGCACTGGCGAATTATATGCTGGGTGGCGGGTTTCTCAATTCGCGGCTGGCATCGAGGATTCGGGAAAAAGAGGGCTTGAGTTACGGAATCGGAACGCAACTCCGCGTGCCGACCAAGGATAATGAAGCGGTATTCCTGACTTACGCGATCTCCGCTCCTCAAAACGCGGCGAAAGTGGAGTCTGCATTCGTTGAGGAGCTGAACAAGGCCAAAAAGGACGGCTTCACGGATCAGGAAGTCTCGGCGGCGAAGTCGGGCTGGCTTCAGTCGCGGCAAGTGAGCCGCAACAGCGACAACGAGCTTGTGAGCAAACTCGCGGGATATACGTTCTGGAATAGGACGATGCAGTGGGACGCCGAATTCGAGAAGAAGGTGGCGGCGGTGACTACTGCCGACATAAATTCCGCAGTGCGTAAATACCTCGATCCGGCTAAGATGACAATCGTCAAAGCCGGAGACTTCAGCAAGGCGAAATCGCCCGCCGCAGCAGGGTCCTAGCTATGAAAGGGAACCGGGCTCCCGCTATCGCGCCATCCCGATTCGCTCGATGACGTGCTCGAAACCGCCGAGATTGTCGTTGAAGAAATGATCGCAGGCTTCGACCCAATCCAGGTGCTTGGGTGGGGGCAGTGAGTCGAAGAACGGGGCGAACTCGTCGCGCGGTCCGAACTGGTCGTGGGTACTTTGCACGAAATACTTCGGGCCTCGAACGCAGTGAACGTATTCGCGATTCGGATACCGGGTGGGGAATCCGACGGCAATCGTACGTGAGACGCCGGGTTCATCCACAGCAAGCTTCAGGGCGATTCGGGAACCGAACGAAAATCCTGCGAGCAGGACCGGCAGGGCGGGATAGCGATGCCGGAGCTCAGTCAAGGCGGCGCGCGCATCCTCTGCTTCGCCCTGCCAATTACCGAACGAACCCTCGCTGAGGTTCACGCCGCGGTAATTGAATCGTAATACGACACAATCAGATTTCCGCAGGGCCCGGGCGAGACGGTACACCACCTTGTTGTGCATGGTGCCGCCGTGCTGCGGATGGGGGTGACAGACGAGCGCGGCTTCGCGCGGGGATCCCGATTCCGGCTCCTCGAGCAGAGCCTCCAGCCGGCCCGCAGGTCCTTGTAAATAAAGGGATTCGATGCGGCGGGGCATCGCATCAATTCGTTCGGTAATTCGTAAACTGCATGTCGATGCCGAAGTCCTTATTGCGAAGCAGCCCAATCACCTGCTGCAAAGTGTCGCGGTCCTTGCCGGTCACGCGCACGACGTCGCCCTGGATCGATGCCTGGACCTTCAACTTGCTGTCTTTGATCAGCTTCACGATGTCCCTGGCCTTCTCAATGGGAATGCCCTGTTGGAGGGTGATTTCCTGGCGCACACTGCCGCCCGATGCCGGCGTAATCGTGCCATATTCAAGCCCTTTCAGGGGAACGTTGCGCTTGACCAGCTTTTGGCCGAGGATCTCGGTGACGGCTTTGAGCTTGTACTCGTCCGAGCTGGCGAGCAGGATCTTGTGATCCTTCTCATTGAGTTCCACGGACGATTTTGAGTCTTTCAGATCGTAACGGGTTTGAATCTCTTTGCTGGCCTGCTGTACGGCGTTCAGGACCTCATTCAGATCGATCTTGGATGCGATGTCGAAACTGTTGTCGGGCATGGAATGTCGCTCCTTTCATAGTAGGGCGGTTAACCGCGAGGAGCAGCCCGCTGACGCAATCAGCTTCGTGTTTGCGATGCTGGAAGTGCCGTGGCGGAGCATCGCGAAGGCGTTTCTGTGGAAGGGTCTCAAAGTGGGCGGAAATAAGTGAAGTCAGACGGAATCTTCGAGACCGGGGACGGGCGCATTTACGATGTGCGGACGCACACGCCGGGACCGGAAGGGCAATTGCCGATCACGCCCGAGATGCTCTTAGAACTGCCGTCAGGCACGTTGT
>JAFARV010000332.1 GCA_019245255.1 Acidobacteriaceae bacterium
CCCCGGGGCGTCCGCTTGAGCACTATCAGGCTGCCGTCGGGCAGTGGCTGCGGAGCCCATCCGTCTTCCAGCAGCAGTGTCGGTTCTCCGCCGAGCGGCGGAATGGAATACACTCCGGCGGGCCGTTCCCAGAAACGGTCGAAGAACAGCCGCGAGCCGTCCCGGGCCCGGCTACGTTGGTCGCGGAACCATTGGTGATATCGTGCGTGAGGACGTTCCAACTCCCTCCATCGGGCTTCATTATCGCGACCTGGGTCTGCCCGTCAACGAGAGTGAGAAGCGCCAGCATCTGGCCGTCCGGAGAGACTCGCGGCGCGAGAGCAACGACAGGGCCACCCAAGCGGACTCCGGCCCACGCCGGCGTGGCGATCTGCCTGAGCGACTGAAACCATCCTCCGAGGAGCGCACCCGCGGCAACGGCAGTCACCACTGCGGCCGCCCCCAGCCATCGCAGTCGGGCGCGTGGCGCGGCGGCAACCGTTACAGCCGGCAGCCCGAGCGTTTGGGACAGCCCATCGCGCGTCTGACGAAGCTCCCGGTAAAGGTCGCGCGTTGAATCGTACCTCTGGTCCGGGTCTTTGGAGAGGCAGCGCTCGATCGTCCAGCGCACCGGCGCGGGAAGGGCGTGCGGCAGCGGCTCTACATCGTCGCGGATGATCGCGGTCATCGTTTCTACGTCACTGTCGCGTCGAAATGCGCGTTTCCCGGTGGCGAGCTCGTACAGGATTAGCCCGAAGGAGAACTGATCACTGCGGTAATCGAGTTCCCGGCCGCGCGCCTGTTCGGGACTCATATACGCGACGGTTCCGACCACCGTGCCGGGATGCGTAAGACTGAGGGTGCGCGTCGCTTCGGTCGCCAAATCAAGCTGCCGCTTCGCTAAGCCGAAATCGAGAATCTTGACGCGCCGGTCCCTGGTAATCAGGATATTGTCCGGCTTCAGATCGCGATGAACGATACCGGCGGCATGTGCGGCGGCAAGCCCGTCGGCGATCTGCACGGCTATGTCGAGCAGCTTGCGTACGTCCTCCTGACCCCGCAAGGCTGTGCCCTCGACGAACTCCATGACGAGGTAGTTGTCGCCAACGTCGAAAATCTGGGCGATATTCGGATGATTGAGCCCGGCGATCGCGCGCGCCTCGTGTTCGAATCGCTTGCTGAGCTGCGCTTGCGAGAACTTGAGCGCGACAATGCGTTCGAGCCGCGTATCACGCGCCTTCCACACCTCGCCCATCCCGCCTGCACCGATAGAGGACAGAATTTCGTAGGGGCCTACGCGATCGCCAGCTGAAACTCCCGCCACGTTGCCCATTGTATTGTACCGATCTAACCAGGTGTAGAGTTTCTTGCCGCGCTTCCGTGCGCGCGATGCCGCAACGCTGCAAATTATACTGCCTCGACTATCTCATGTGATTGCCGTCCTGGGTGGTTGGACAACTTCGGCGCGGAGCCGAAGTTGGTCTTTGAGATGCGGTCCGGTGCGGTGACAACGGTCGCCCCCGATGTTCCATCGTGGACTGCAGGCTTGATCGAGGGTTCTGGGTAGCCGCTCAGAACAAACCCATGCGGTCTTTCGTTAGCCGGACGGTTTCCGCGGCGATCGGGGCGACGCGGGCCGCGCCTTCGGCGAGGACGCCATCCAGGTAGCCCGGCTCGGAGACGATCTGGCGGTAGCGCTGCTGGAACGGTTCCAGTTGCGAAACCACCATTTCCGCGACCTCCTTCTTCAGGTCGCCGTAGCGCATGCCGTTAAAGTGCCGCTTCATCTCGCCATCGGTTGAGCCTGAGAAGGCCTGGTAGATTGCAAGCAGATTGAGCACGCCCGGGCCGGCGGTGTCGAGGTCCACGCAAGGCTGTGAATCGGTGGTGGCGCGCAGGATGGTTTTGCGGATGCGGTCGGGGGGATCGAGCAGCGCCACCGCGTGGGTTGCGCCGGAGGCGGATTTGCTCATTTTCTGGGTGGGGTCGTCCAAGCCCATGATGCGCGCACCCACAGTGGGCAGGCTGGTATTGGGCACAACGAAGGTTTCGCCGTAGAGAGAATTGAAGCGCAGGGCGATATCGCGAGTGAGCTCAAGATGTTGCGCCTGGTCCTCACCCACCGGCACGATTCCCGCCTGGTAGAGCAGAATATCCGCA
>JAFARV010000566.1 GCA_019245255.1 Acidobacteriaceae bacterium
GTCTCCGTTTGCCACCAGGTATCTACGATCGGACAGCGCTCTTTGCCGATCACCCGGTAGTACCATTCCCATGCCGCCGGATTGATTGGCTCGCCCACGGATCCAAGCAGCCGCAGGCTCGACAGATCGTGTTTGTTCGGCCAGTCCTCGCCTTGCCTGATTAGAGCGCGTATGGCAGTGGGCGAGGTGTAAAAAGTGGTTACCTTGTGCCGCTCGACGATGTCCCAGAATCTGTCGAATGCGGGGTAATCTGGAGCTCCTTCATACATCACCGAGGTTGCTCCCGCAGTGAGCGGACCATACACGATGTAGCTGTGTCCGGTCACCCACCCGCAATCCGCGGTACACCAGTACACATCGTTCTCCTGCAAATCGAAGACCCATTTCATCGTGATGCTCGTTTGCAGAAGATATCCCGCGGTCGTGTGTAGAATTCCCTTTGGTTTGCCTGTCGTTCCCGATGTGTAGAGAACAAACAGCGGATGTTCCGAGTCGAGCTCAGCCGGCGGGCAGCGCTCGGCGTGCTCCACTTGCGGCGCGTCCTCTAGCAGCGCGTGTTCATCACCCCACCACACGTCACGCCCGCTCTGCATCGCAGTATCGGAACCGGTGCGCTTATAAACTATGACCTTTCGCACATCCGGACACTCCGTGAGCGCCTCGTCGACAGCCGGCTTCAGTTTCACTTCCTTACCGCGCCGCCAGCCCCCATCCGCCGTAATCAATAGGCTCGCCCCTAAATCCTGTGCCCGGGCTTTTAACGCCTCGGCGGAGAACCCCCCAAACACAACGCTGTGTACGATCCCGAGCCGCGCACAGGCGAGCATTGCAATCGGTAGCTCCGGAATCATCGGCATGTAGATGATCGCTCGATCGCCGGCACGAAATCCGTGCCGTTTCAAAACCGTCGCGAATCTTGAAACCAGCCTGTGTAACTCTGCGTACGTGATAATGCGCTGATCGCCTGGTTCGCCTTCCCAGATCAGCGCTGGTTTATCCCGGCGTTCCGTGTCGAGATGCCGATCGAGACAGTTATATGCAGCATTGATCGTCCCGCCGGTAAACCACTTAGCGAACGGCTCCTCCCATTCGAGGATCCGTGAAAATGGCCGGAACCAGGTCAGCTGTTCTTGCGCCAGTTCACCCCAAAACCGCGGTAAATCCTGCTTTGCGCGTTCGTACAGCGCCCGATATTCGTTGAACGTCTTTACATGTGCGCGTGCACTAAACTCCGCGCTCGGAGCGTAAGTCTTCGTTTCACTCATCTCGAGTTGCTGCGTCCCAGCGACAGTGTAACGCAGCATCGCCGTTGAAACGTGTTCGCGGATTTAACTGATCTTGGGGCAGCGGAGGCGCCGACGGGCCACTTCATCCATGGCGCCGGGCCCAACGGGCCGTGCGGCGATCGTAAAGACGGAGCAGCGATTCACTGCGGCGCAAACGATTCAGACCACGATACAGGTGGTGACGCACATTCCCCAAGGGTTCACCTAATCGCTGGCTTATCTCTCTCAACTCGAGGCCGCCGAAATAGAAGAATTCAATGGTACGCCTCTGCATGTCGGACAGTTCCGCCAACGCCATTTCGAGATATGTACGGCTCAATCTGGCATCCATTTCCCGCTCCAGGTCCGTGTTTGCCGGTAAACTCTCTCGCAGGGAGCCGAAATCCACTCCGGAATAGAAGCCGCGCCTGTTCAGATACGATCTGCGGTCGAGCGCGCGGCTCAGTGCGATCTGCAAAATCCAACTCCGCGCACTGCCCTTTGCAGGGTCAAAAAGCTGACACCTTTCGTACAGATATAGGAAGGCTTCCTGAACAACTTCCTCGGCCTCGCTGCGATCGCGAAGAACTCGATTCGCGATCCCAAACACGGGGGCAGAATACCGGTCAAACAGGATCGATAGCTCTCTTGAACCGTCTCCGCTCAGGCTCGCGAGTAAGTTGGAATCGTCGGAGGATGGAGGCAGCGCCCCCCACGTAGCCCGGCGACCAAGGGCGGGTTTTTCGAAAGGCATCCTGGACATCACCATTTCTGTCTTTCGCGCTGAGGCAACCCCAGCCACCTTGAAACGATATCAGACAGCGGCGAAGTCGAGCATAATTTTGCTCAGAAACTCATGTAAATTTCTCGATATTTAGTTCGATACTCGCGCAATTTAGCGGGATCGGTGCGGTCGGCCCAGCGTCGCGGAGACGACACGAGAGCTGTAGTGGATCTGCTGCACGTAGTAATCTTTGTCAACGCTATAACCGTGCCCCTGCAGTAACTCCATAACCTGATTTGCGACTTGCCGGCCCCAGAACGCAGGTGCTACAGCAGTGCAGACGCTGTACATGGCATTGAAACTCGATTTGTTCTGCCCCACTAGAATCACCGTTAGATTTCCGCCGGGTCGAAGAACGCGGGTCAGCTCCGCAAACGATCTCGCCAGTTCTCCCTGGGGCAGCAACTCAAAGAGATAGCAGCAGACTACTGTGTCAAACGTTGCAGAATGAAACGGGAGGTAGCGCACATCGGCAGCATGGCAATGTATACGCGTGCGTGGCAAGCGTTTGCGTGCACCCGCCTGCGAGCGCGCGGCCATATTCGGAGAAAGATCGACGCCGATAGTCTGCCCATCGGGGTTCAGTCTCGCAACACGCTTGAGCATCTCGCCCGAACCCGTGGCCACCTCCAGTACTCGCGACCCATTCTGAATATGCGAGGCTGAAAGGGCAGCGCGATGGGCGCGCGAATGGAACATCAAACTCGAAACCGGGTACAGTGGGGCGAGCAGATCGTAAACTCGGCGGGTCTGACGACAGGCTTTTTCCGCATTCCCGGGCCTCTTTGATTGCGCGACATAGCGCGGTTCGCTTAAATCTAGGTTGGTATCCACTTTAAACAAGACGTTAACAGTCTCATTTCTAACACGCCGGAAAGTTAGTCCTCGGACTGCCGCTGCGGGTGCCGGTCACGGAGTCCGAGCCAGAGAATCATAGAACGTGCGCAGCCGGGTAGGGTACTCGCCGCCTGCAACCCACAGCAGATCGTTGTGACCGGCATGCGGAACGCGCCAGAATTGCTTCGGCTTACATGCGGCGGCGAAAACTGACTGACCTTGCGAGAATGGCACAATCTCATCGGCGTCTCCATGCACAATCAGCACGGGCGCATGCACCTTCTCGATTTTGCCCTCGGTATCAAAACCGTGGACGAACAGGGGACCGAGAACGGGGATTACGGTAGCCGCCATTTTGCTGAGGGATGCAAACGGTGACTCGAGGATCAGGCCTGCACACGGTCGTTTCGACGCAAGTTCGACGGCAACTGCAGTCCCGATGGACTCGCCATGCAGAATGATCCTGGTCGATGGATAACCGAGCCGAAGAAGCGCATCGTACCCGGCGTTGGCATCCAGATAAAAACCCGTTTCGCTGGGATGACCGCTGCTTTTGCCATATCCTCGATAATCGAGAACCAGCACGGCGGAGCCCGCCTTCTTCAAAGCCTCAGCATGATCGATTCTGTGCGTTACGTTCCCGGCATTGCCGTGCAGGAAGAGAGTTGCGAAATGCGCCTCTGGTTTGCCGAACCACCATGCGTTTAACCTGATACCGTCCGCGCTTGTCAGCCAGATGTCTTGCGCGCCGGCAGCGCTTTGCGCGCTCCACTCGCCTTGCGGATATCGCATGGGGTAGTAAAGGGCACGATCAACAATATTCCTGAACATGAAAACGTTAAACGCGAGCAGCGAGCACATGATTGCAACTCGGAGTGGTTTCATGGAGACGCCGGATCACTGAGTATCCGACGATGAACGTTTCACCTGTGTTGAAACGGGGCGACTTACAAAACTAGCTTCTCGCTCCCTGAAATAATCGAAGCAATGCGGTTATCCACGTTCGGGCTATCGTCCGCGCTCCTGATCTTTCCATTTTGCGCTGCTGCTCAGGTATCAAGCATTCGCGGGTTTCCATCGCGGAGCGTGGCCGAGCAGCAGAAATGGGAGCAGCAGGCACATGCGATTCCCGACGTCGCCCGTATGCGTAAGTACATGGACTTTATCGCGGGTGAGCCTCACAACGCAGGGTCCGCGCGATCCCGACTGGTCGGCAACTACATTCTCGACCTGTTGAAGGACTGGGGGCTCGACGCGCATGTGGAGGAATTCGAAGCGCTCATGCCCTTTCCTACCGTCCGGCAGGTTGAGATGATCGAGCCCAGGCATTTTGTCGCAAAGCTCAGAGAGCCTCCGGTTCGGGACGATCCCGACAGCAACGATGCGCATCAGATTCCGACCTTCAACGCATATGGCGCGTCGGGAGATGTCACGGGCGAAGTTATTTACGCCAATTTCGGATTGCCTGAGGACTACGAGTGGCTCGCCAAAGAAGGCATAACTGTGAAGGGCAGAATCGTCCTGGCACGCTATGGCAAGAGCTGGCGCGGTATAAAGCCGAAGCTCGCGGCCGAACACGGAGCTATTGCCTGCCTCATCTATTCCGACCCGCACGAAGATGGCTATTTTGACGGCGATGTTTATACGAAGGGCCCGATGCGTCCGGCCGAAGGCGTTCAGCGCGGGAGCGTGATGGACATGACCTTGTACCCAGGTGATCCGTTATCGCCAGGGTGGGCCTCTGAGAAGGGATCGCGGAGGCTGCCAATCTCGGAAGCGAAGACGATTATGAAAATTCCTGTCCTGCCGCTTTCATATGCAGACGCTCTGCCAATTTTGGAACAGCTTACGGGCCCGTTAGTGCCTCGCGAGTGGCGGGGATCGTTGCCTCTGACCTATCACGCGGGTCCCGGGTTAGCCGAGGTACATATCAGGACCGACTACGACTGGACCAGCAAGCCGTTATACGACGTTATTGCGACAATTCCTGGCGATGAAGCGCCAGACGAATGGTTGATCGCCGGCAATCATTACGACGCTTGGGTGAACGGCGCGGACGACCCCACGTCCGGAGCTGTCTCACTGCTCGAAACGGCGAGATCGCTCGCGACACTCCGGGCACAAGGCTGGAAACCGCGGCGAACTATCAAAATAGCCTTCTGGGACGGCGAAGAGTTCGGCCTGCTTGGGTCAACGGAGTGGGTCGAAAAACACCAGGACGAACTGCGCCGGAAAGCTGCGGTATACATGAATTCCGATAACACAGGGAAGGGATGGCTGAATGTGAATGGCTCACACACTCTCGAGGCCTTTTCGGCGGAGGTTGCAAGCTCGATTCAGCAACCGGGAGCCACACTATCCCTCGCTGATTACTCGGTTCATCATCCACCGTCCGAGACACAGGACGCAGAGCCTACGCCAGCTCGCACGGATGCGGGATTCAAGATCGGCGCCTTAGGTGCCGGTTCGGATTATCAGGGCTTCTTGGACTATCTCGGAGTCGCGAGCCTAAATGACCAATTCAGCGGTCAGACACGTAGCGGAATTTATCATTCGATTTACGATTCAATTTATTGGTACACGCATTTTTCGGATAC
>JAFARV010000763.1 GCA_019245255.1 Acidobacteriaceae bacterium
GCGCACTTCGAGGTGCAGAGCGTCCGCTAATGCGCGATAAACGTCGCTCGAATATGCGCCACGAAACATCATCGAAAGATCGCCGCTGTGCGACCAGTTTGCTTTCGGACCGATCTGGCCTGAGACAAGCTGGTAGAACTTGGTTCCAGGCAGAGGATAGGAGACGGAAACGCCGATATCATCCGGCTGAGTTTCGCGAATCATCCGTATTGTGTCCTCAATCTCCGGCCAACCTTCGGCCGGGTAGCCGAATTGCAAGAACAACCCGACGCGAATGCCATTACGAGCCAAGTGCTCGCGTGCACGATAGATCTCTTCAACCCGGAGGTTCTTGTCCATAGCGTCAAGAATTTTTTGTGAGCCCGACTCGGCGCCCATCCAGACTTCGGTGCATCCTGCTCGTTTCAGATCAGAGACTGTGTCCCGGGTCATCAAATCGCAGCGTGACTGCATCTTGAATGGAATTTGCGCCCCGAGTTCCTGAACTGCGACGGAGAACTGGTGCGTCCACGACGCAGAGAGTGCGAAGATATCATCCGCGAACCAGATGTGGTCGGGGCGATAGCGGTGCTTCACAAAAAGCATCTCTGCGGCAACAGCGCGGGCTGAGCGCACGTGGTAACTGTTGCCGTAAACCGGCTTTGCGCACCAGTTACATCGATAAGGACATCCCCGGCTTGATACCAGGTTCATGGAGAAGTATCGGTGTCGAGAGATCCAAGCCGTTCTGTATGGCTCGATGTCGATCAAATCCCACGCCGGGCTCGGGAGGGCGTCGAGATTCTTCCGCAATCGCCGGCGCGGGTTATAGATTACACCCTGAGTTGCCCCGACTTTATACGCCAACCCGGCTATTGTTTCGGGAGGACACCCGGCGATAAGTTCACAGAGTGTTTCCTCAACTTCACCTAACAGCACGTAGTCGAAGCCTGCGGCTAGATAGTCGGGCACGTGATCGCTAGCATCTGAGCCATGCACAGCAATGCGGCAGCCATACTTACGGCCGAGTCGCGCTAACGCGAACGACACTTCGCGGTTCTGGGCAAGGCACATCTTAGTCAGGAAGTTGAAATCGTCTTCACAGACGACGAGCAGGCACGGTACCGAACTGCGAAGCGCCAGATCTAAGTGATTTTCGGGATCTTCAAACGTTGTGTCACACACCTCCACGGTGAATCCGCTCTGCCGAAGAGCAGCCGCTGCGAGCAAAGTCTGCAGTGGAGGGTACGGCTGCATCTTCTGGACCTGTTTACGGTCGTAAAACAGGTGATTACTGTGTGTAAGGAGTGCGTTCATGGTGCAGTTACCGTCCGGTTAGTGCACCTCATTCAGCCGTCGGCTCAAAGGCTCGCCTGTCAAAAGGGACCGACGAACAATGAGCCACTGTTGTGCCATTGAAAGCCACAGCTCAAACGGCAAATCGAATGCATGGTGCTTCAGGCGCCAATGAAGCGGTTTTCTCAGCAGCTTCCAGCATGTCTTGGCGACCGGAGAGCGAGACTTCTTTGACGTCTTCGCGATCCGATTGGAAAGGAAAAAGTACGACATGCTGCGCTGAAGGGCTTTGCTCGAATCGGGAGAAAGCCAAGGGAGCGGCATAGTACCCAATCCGACTGCTGCCCACTCCTCCAGGCGGTCCGGCTCGGGCAGCCCCAGTTCGCGCAGTTGCGGCCAGATCGGAATGCCGGGATACGGCGTGAACAAGTTTGGAGAAAAGGTTACGTTTTCATATTTGTCTGCAATCTGCCCCATTACTCGCAGCGTCTCGTTACGATGTTCGTCTTCTTCGCCGGGATATCCAAAGATGAGATTGAATGTTACCCGAATTCCCGCCTGCAAACACTTTCGGGCGGCCTCAAACATATCCTCAATGTGCTGGTGAGCTTTACGCATCTTCCGCAGAACTTCAGGCGACGCGGATTCGGTACCGAAACCGATATGGCTGACCCCGGCTTTTCCAAGAACTTGGACGTCCTCATCGCTAAGACGGCAGAGAAGGTCTGTAGAGGCCTGAAAAGTCCAACGAAAACGGACCTCGCTTGCGAGCAAGCCACGTGCGATCGCCATCGCTCGACGTGTGTCGACGAGAAAGTTAGAGTCGACCAACGACACTTCTTCGAGAAGATGTTCGCGCACTAACTTGACGATATGGCTTACTACACCTGAGACATCGAGCGGATTGAAGCGGCGGTTGTAGAAAACCATATCCGTGCAGTAGTTGCACGCATAGGGGCATCCGATACTGGTGGCATAAGGCAGCTTGCGCGCGCCGGTCGCACGGGCATAAGCTTCGAAATCGACTAAGTCATATGCCGGAGCGGGAAAGGCAGACAAGGGAGACGCCGGCCTATCCTGATTCGCCACAATAGTACCTGCGCGTTTAAACCAGCAGCCCGCCACCAGGTCGAGTGGAGCTTTAGCTTGTTGCCGTCGCAAAACCTCGGTCAGCGTTATTTCTCCCTGGTGGCGCACCACGACATCGACATAGTCTTCGCGCAACGTCTCATGAGAAAGCAGAGTGGGGTGCCAACCGCCAAAAATGACTGGAGTTTCAGGTCTGCGTTCCCGGACTAGCTTCGCTGTTGAGATTGCATCGCGGATCATCGGGCCGGTAAGAAGGGAGACTCCGAAGGCGCAACAGTCCGCGGTTTCCCGAGCAACGACATCTGTAAAGTTCCGGGTGACGGCTCCGTCCACGATGACGGGTTCGAAGCCTGAGGTGCGCAGGGAGGCTGCAAGGCTGAGCAGCCCCAAAGGAGGTCCAAACACCTTCCCTTCATAAGGGGGAGAGAAGAGGACTACCCGAGGATTGGACGTGTTCAGCAAGTAACTACCTCGGCCGAGAGTTGATGTGCGTCCACTTTGGGTTTTAACGGCGGGAAGAACTTATTGGCCTGGTTCTTCATCCAAAGCTCGACAGGCGCCGCGTAGAAATCGTGGTCGAGCCGGATCCGCGCCGGTATGCTGATCATGCGATGAACAGCCTGAGTAATCGGGTGCGTTTTTTGAACTTCGACGGTTACCCGATTGAAGGCAATGCGCATGTATTCACGCATAGTTTGTACTTGCTTATGTTTCTTGCCATTGAGCCAGGGTAAAACCGTGTAACGCGGAAAGTAATCCGCCCAACCTTCAAATGCTTTAGGAACCTGAATACCCAATTCGAAAGCGCGCTTCATGATCGGCGAGCCTGGGTAAGGCGTAAAGATATTTGTCCAGAACTCTGCTGTAGGATAACGGCGGCAGACATTCATCACCAGGCGAATCGATTCTCTCCTTTCGGCGTCCCCCTCGCCTGGGAAACCAAAGATCATGTTGAAGGATGGCCGGATATCCGCTTTGCTCAACATCTCGGCCGCCTTGTAAATCGTCTCGATTTTCTGGAAGTCCTTATTCATCAGGTGGAGGACCTTCTTGGAACCAGACTCCGCACCCTGTGCGACCTGCGACATCCCGGCTCGGCGCAGCAATTTCAGCTCATCGATGGTCATGCGAGTAACAAGATTAGTGGAGGCTTGCACGCTCCAATCGAATTTAACCCCGCGTCGTACAAGGCCTTCTGCAATTGCTACTGCGCGCTCGCGGTCTACAAGGAAATTGTCATCGGTGATCCAGATCAGACTGAGACGATACCGAGTAACCAAGTCAGTAAGCTCCTCGACAACCCGGTCGGGTTCCAAGGCGTTCCACTTTCGACCATACAGACCATCGTTAGTACAGTATGCGCAGTGATACGGGCAAGCCAGGCTCGATGCATACATTGACCAACGCCGGCCGCATACGCGCTCGTACGCATCGAAGTCGGCCAGATGGTAGGCTTTCGGAGGCAGATCACTTATCGCTTTCAGCGGGCGATTTGGATTGAAGGCAAGACGTCCGTCGTCCTTGTAACCAACGCCAAGGATTCCTTTGAGTGATTCTTTGGCCTCGATACGCTGGACGATTTCAAGCAGTGCGTCTTCGCCTTGTCCGTTCACAATCACGTCGACGTAAGGGCAGGCAAGCGTCTGATCAGGCAGCAGTGATGGGTGCCAACCGCCCAGAATCACCGGCTTGTCTGGATATAGCTCCTTGGCCGCTTTTGCGATTTGATACGTCTCACGGATCATCGGACCTGTGACAAGCGAGACGGCGAGGCAGAGAGCATCGGCAAGGGAGGCGAGCACCTGCTGCTGAAAGTTGGGCGTGATGGTGGAGTCTACTATCTGTACTTCATAACCGGCACGAAGCAATGGGGTTGCGACCGCGAGAATCCCGAGTGGCGCAGTAGCTTCGGTACTTGAGAACGCGGGAAAGAAAAAGAGAACCTTTTTCGACTTCATGCCTTTGAAATATCCACCGCCCAAGTATAGGGAGCATCGCGCGCGCGGCTTGTTCCAAAGGTGTAAAGAAAATGTAAATGGTGAATGGCCAGTGCGCGTTTAGGGAATTTACAACGTCTCGACAAAGACTTTGCACAAG
>JAFARV010000865.1 GCA_019245255.1 Acidobacteriaceae bacterium
CAAGCCCTGCCGATCTACGGGTCTTCGCTGTTCGAGCAAGTTCCAGATACGTTCGCGCCACTCGATCGCGTCCCCGTTACTTCCAGTTATCTCATTGCACCCGGCGATGAACTGCAACTCACCATTTGGGGGCAGGTCAATTTCTCGCGCAAGCTCATCGTCGGAAACACCGGGGAAATTGTTCTGCCGGGCGCTGGGCCGTTGACGGTGGCTGGGTTGACTTACGCTCAGGCGACCGCGGTGCTTAAGTCCGCCATGACCCACCTGTACAAGAACTTCGATGTGAGCCTCACGCTCGGGCGGCTGCACTCGATACAGATCTTCGTCGTAGGAGAGGCACGCCGGCCAGGCGCATACACCGTAAGCGCACTCAGTACTCTCGTCGACGCCGTGTTTGAGTGCGGTGGCCCTTCCGTCCATGGCTCAATGCGGCACATAGAGCTTCGAAGAGGTCCCGAATTAGTACGTGATTTTGATTTGTATGATCTTTTGACGCGCGGCGACAAGTCTAATGACGCGCAACTAAAGGCAGGCGACGTTATTATGCTACGGCCATCGGGACCCCGGGTGGCCGTGACAGGCAGCGTGGAGCGTCCAGCTATTTATGAGCTGAAGGAGGTTACGACACTCGGCGAAGTGGTACGGCTCAGTGCCGGATTATCACCCGTCGCCGCATTGCAAGATGTAGTGGTCCAGAGGGTTAGTACCGGATCGGCGCTGAGTGTTATCCGGGTATCGCTCGATGCTCCGGGCCTGCAAACCACGTTGAATAACGGCGATATCATTCGGGTGCTGCCAATTGTTCCCAGGTTCGAAAATACGGTTACTTTACGCGGGAATGTGGCTGATCCAATCCGCCTCGCCTGGTTTCCTGGCATGCGTTTAAGCGACCTCATTCCGAATAAGGACTCCCTACTCACTCGGGATTATTGGAAGCAAAAAAACAGAATGTCGGATTCGAATGCCGGAGTTGAAGATCAGAACCCATTCAGCGATATAGCGATTGATGACGCAGGCAGGCGGTATACAAAGGCATCCGACGTGAGTCGCACAGCAGCCGATCGCACCCCCGGGTCACTCTTTCCCGCAAGCGAAGCCCAGCTGGCTTATCGTGAGCAGCCGCGAGACACGCGTTCGGACGGCTCGCTTGGCGCAGCTACCAGTGGTGACGTGATTCCGCCAATCAGGACGTTCGTACCACATAACTCTATTCAGCCAAATGCGCCGGAAATCAATTGGGAGTATGCATCTATTGAGCGGATGGACCCATCAACCCTTTCAACCCGCATCATTCCCTTTGAACTCGGCAAACTCGTGCTCGTTCACGATCCGAAGTATGACATTCCGCTAAGTCCCGGGGACGTTGTGACGGTGTTTTCGAAGGCTGATTTCTCGGTGCCTACTACGCAACAGCCTAAACAGGTTCGGATCGAAGGTGAAGTTCGACGCGCTGGGGTTTACTCTGTAGGTCCGACAGAGACACTGCGGGAAGTGCTACTGCGGGCCGGTGGGTTAACGCCAAACGCTTACTTGTACGGCTTGCAGTTTACTCGGGAATCTACCCGCCGCGAACAGCAGAAAAGATACGATGATTTTCTGAATCAGTTTGAGCGTCAGGCTAACGAGGCGGCGGCCAACCTGTCCAGCCGGGTGACTTCACCGCAGCAGGCTGCCACGGCCCAAACGTCAGTTGCGAGCCAGCGGGATTTGATCGAGCGATTGCGCCAGGTGACGATGAATGGCCGCATCGTGTTGGACATTCAGCCAAACAGCCGCGGTGAAGCATCGCTTCCCGACTTGCCGCTAGAGAATGGCGATCGTCTCTACGTTCCTAGTCGGCCTTCAACCGTCAATGTCATCGGCACGGTTGCCGAGCAGAGTTCGTTTCTCTTTCAGGAAGATCTCAGGGCGGCGGACTATCTAAAAAAGGCGGGCGGCCCGGCGCGGTCCGCGGACAAGAGCCATATGTTCATCATCAGGGCGGACGGTTCGGTTGTAAGTGAGAACACGCATGTGGCCCTGTTCGGCAAGAGTTTCGATGGGCTGCCTATGTATCCTGGTGACACGCTGATTGTCCCCACATTTCTCAACAAAAGCACGGTTCTGCGCGATTTGATGGACTGGTCTCAGGTGTTCAGTAATCTCGCGTTGGGCGCGGCCGCGGTCAACGTTCTGCACTGAGTGCGCCAATGCTGATCACACCGGAGGCGACTGCAGCCCACGAACGGATCGTTGCTTCTTCAGAGCCTTATGTGGCGGTTCACGAAATCTCGTTACACGAGATTGTTCGCACGATCACAGGAAAGAAGCGACTGCTAATTCGCAACTGTCTGGTTGCAGCCGCGCTGGGAACAGGGCTCGCGCTCTTGATCCCTCCGACCTACACCGCGGAGGCGGTCATCCTTACGCCCCAGCAATCTCAATCGACCCTAGCGTCTCTCGCGCAAATGAGTGGATTGGGCGCCGGTTCCGGCCTGGCGGCCCTCGGACTATTGAGCGACTTTGGAATTCATAACTCGACCACCTTGTATATCGGTATCCTCGAAAGCCGTACCGTTGCCGATGCGGTGATTTCGCACCTGGACTTGAGGCGATTCTACAAAAAGAAGGATCTTTACAGCACGCGTAAACAACTGATCAATAGCACCCAAATGAAGGCCGGCAAAGATACTTTGATTCACATCAAGGTCGAGGACGGCAATCCGGCCATGGCAGCGCGCATCGCGCAGAGTTACGTAGACGAGCTATTTAGACTCAATGCGAGCGTTGCTCTTACAGAGGCATCGCAGCGGCGTCTCTTCTTCGAGCAGCAACTCGCAAAGGAAAAAGATCTTCTTGCCGCGGCGGAGACCGCCATGAAAGACTCACAACAGAGTACCGGCCTCGTGGCGCCGACCGGCCAGGCTGAGGCTTTGATCCGCTCACTTTCAGTTCTGCAATCGGAAATTCTCAATAAAGAAGCGCAAGTCGATGCAATGAAGACGTATATTGCCGACGAGAATCCGCGCTTGCGGACGGCCGAGCGCGAATTGAGTGTGCTGCGAGGCGACCTGGCGAAACTTGAGCGTGGACAGCACACTCCCGGAAGTCCTGAAGTCCCCGCCGGGCAACTGCCGGAAGCGGGATTGGAATTCGTGCGTAAATATCGTGATGTAAAGTATCACGAGACGCTTTTCGAACTTCTTGCGAAGCAATATGAAGCGGCTCGGCTGGATGAGGCGAAGTCAGGGAGCATCATTCAAGTAATCGATCGTCCGGTTCCGCCCGAACGAAAGAGTTGGCCGCCACGCAAGCTGATTGTATTAGGCTCCTGTATGTTATCTGGCTTCGGTACGAGCCTGTGGATTGTTTTAAAGTCCGGGTCGACCGGAAGCTGATGACATGACGGGTATCCCTTCTAAATTCCGGCTGTCCGGTAACATCGCCGTACTTACGCTACTCCAGATGTTGATGTACGCGACGCCGCTTATCACTGTTCCGCACTTAGTAAGAGCCCTCGGCGCTGGGCCGTATGGAGTACTCACATTCACTCAAGCCGTTGTGCTACATCTGGACTTTCTCACCGACTACGGATTCAATCTGAGCTCGACTCGAGCGGTGGCGATAGCCAAATCCAACAACATCGAACTGGGACGCGTGTTTTGGACCACGATCGCGGCCAAACTCTGCATTATGGCGGCGTGCGCTATTGCTCTCGCGGTCGCTATTTTTTGCAGCCCCAAACTGTTTGAAGCACGTTGGCTGTATGCGGGGTGTTTTATTTCTGTCATCGGCACTGCTGTATTTCCGGTGTGGCTCTTCCGGGGGCTTGAGCAATTTGCGATCTTTGCCGGCGCTTTTGGCTCCGCTCGGTTGTTAACTATCCCTTTGATTTATACGCTAGTAAAAGGACCGCGGGATCTGGTTACCGCAGCTATGATTCAGGCGAGCGTGGAAGTTGTTGCTGCGGCACTTGTCATTCCGTTGGTCAAACGCGTAGTACCGTGGTATCGCCCTTCAATTTGCGAGGTCAGCTCGCGTCTACGAGAGGGATGGCCGCTGTTCATTGCAGGCGTTGCGTTGTTTTTGTCCACTTCAAGTACAACTTTGCTGCTCGGGCTGACGACGAGTACTGCCGTCGTCGCGTATTATGCTGCGGCCGACAAGCTTATCAGAGCTTGTAGTGCTATGCTGACTCCGCTCTCGGGGGCTCTGTTTCCGTTTATAGCCGCTGCACGCGGGGAGTCCTCGGAATCGGCGGTTCAGGTTATTCGCGGCAGTCTCGCTCTCACGACAAGCCTCGGCCTGATGTCCTCAATCGCGACGTTCGTGTTGGCTCGACCTGTTGCCAACCTGGTGCTTGGCCCAGCCTTCGCGCCGTCGGGCGAATTATTGCGCTGGCTCTCCCCATTGCCTGCCCTGTGGGCGTTGGCAGACGTACTCGGAACTCAGACCCTTGTGGTATTCCAAATGGACTCCGTTATGAGCCGTAGCATAATGATCAGCGCGTTTTGCGGCTTGCCATTGATGCTGGTCTTATCAAAATACCTGGGAGCGCCGGGCGCGGCGATCGCTAACACAGTGGTTGCGGGAATGATGCTAACAGGAATGACGGCCGCTATTCAGTCGCGAGGTCTTCCCATCTTCTTCTGGAAACCAAGTGTTGCCAATGCCGAGTAAGGCGGACTCTTGTCTCATAGCTCCTGGCAAGAGCCCCGGCTATACAGACCCAGGCACAGCAGAAGTTATCACCCGGCAGACTTGATCCTTATACTTGTCGAGCGTGAAGCGCCGTTCCCATTCCGCTTGTGCAGTTCTTACAATGGAATCGATCTCGGAGCGTTCCATGGTCAGAACTTCCGAAATACGCTGAGCGAGCGCCTTGGCTGTAGTGTCGGAACAAAGGAAACCCGTTCGCCCGTCCTGCACAATCTCGGGGATGCCGCCCGACGGGAACGCTACCACCGGAACGCCGGCACTATATGCCTCCGGGATAACTCGGGTAGTTGCTTCGTGCGATTGTGATGGGACCACTAAAATATCCAACTGCGAATAAATGGTTTTGACGTCACTCTGCCAACCGGTGAACTCAATAGGAAGACCTCGAGCTTCACTCACCACAGAGTCGTAATATG
>JAFARV010000982.1 GCA_019245255.1 Acidobacteriaceae bacterium
CAAGCAGCGGTGGCCGCCTTTCTTTTCCGCCCTGCGGAATGCAATCGGGTATCCTCAGAATTTCCGCATGCGACACCAGTTACAAGGTCGCCGCGATTTCCTTAAGCTCACCAGCGCGGCTGCTGTGCTGCCGGTGTTCGATGTCAAGCTGCCGCGCGGGCTCGATTTCGTCCTGCAAAACTCGCCGACTCCAAGCAAGTATCTAATCGAAACCATGCCGGGCGGCGTGGCGCTATTCGACTACAACAATGACGGGCTGCTCGATATCTTCCTCGTGAATGGCGGCCGCATCACCCCGGCAATGCACTGGCCGGAAGTGTTCGATCGTGGCAACCCGCGCTACTGGAATCGGCTCTATCGCCAAAACAAGGACGGCACCTTCACTGATGTCACTCAGGCTGCGGGATTGGCAAATGCCGGGAATGGCAACTACGGTATGGGAGTCGCCGTAGGCGATTACGACAACGACGGTTATCAGGATCTGTTTATTACCAGTTACGGACGTAACATCCTCTACCACAACAACGGCGATGGAACTTTCACTGATGTAACTCAGAAGGCTGGAGTCTCGGGAGCGGGGTGGTCTGTCTCAGCAGGATTTTTCGATTACGATAACGACGGTCATCTCGATTTGTTTGTAACTCGCTACATGGAATGGGATACTCGTCACAGTAAAAGCTGCGGAGGTGCGTGGAACACTTACTGTCCGCCCGCCGAATTTCCGCCGGCGACCAACCTCCTATACCGGAATCGCGGTGACGGCACCTTTGAAGATGTAAGCGAAAAGTCCGGCATCGCTGCTAAGAAAGGCAAGGCGTTAGGTGTGGCGTTCGCAGACTATGATGGCGACGGCCTCACCGACATATTCGTATCGAATGACGGAATGCAGCAGTATCTGTTCCACAACGACGGCAAGTGCCATTTCACGGAATGCTCGCTGGACGCGGGCGCCGCTCTATCTACCGACGGCAAACCGCTTTCCGGAATGGGCACTGTTTTTCAGGATTATGACAACGATGGTTTGCCGGACATTCTGGTAACGGTTTTGCCGCGCGAAGTTTATGATCTCTATCACAATGATGGCCAGGGCATGTTCACGAACCGAAGTCTCGAGACAGGTTTGGGAGCACTGACAGCGGGAAGCTCAGGCTGGGGAGTCGGACTCGAAGACTTGGACAATGACGGCTGGAAGGATTTACTGGTCGCTCAGTCTCATGTACTCGATAACGTCGAAGCGATAGACCATTCGTTGCACTATCTGGAAGCACCTCTGCTCGCTCTGAATCGCAAAGGCCGTTTTTTTGGACGCGTCGATTCCGGCGTAAAGACACCGATTGCAGGCCGGGGGCTGGCATTCGGAGACCTGAACAACGATGGCTGGCTGGACGCTGTAGTTACTGTTCTGGGTGGCCGCCCGCTGGTGTTGATGAACCGCGGCGCAGGCAGCGGGAATCATTGGCTGAGCATCAAGCTTCGCGGAACCCGCAGCAATCGCGACGGATTCGGCGCGCGGGTTCGTGTAAATGGACAGACGCGGTTTGCGACAACCGCGGGAAGCTACCTCTCGGCGAGTGACAAGCGGCTCCATTTCGGGCTTGGCGCCGCCACCAAAGCAGATATCGAGGTCAAGTGGCCTTCCGGCGTATGCCAGGACATCAAAGATGTCCACGCCGATGAATTCCTGGAGATTCAGGAGCTTGAGCGCGGATGATTTTGGCGCTTCTGTTTCTCATCGCGACAGCGGAGGCGATTTCACCCGAAGGCGCCCGCCACATGCAGGCGGGAGTTGACGCCCATAAGCAAGGGCACTTCGATATCGCAATCTCTGAGTTCCGTAAGGCAACGGAGACCGATCCCACCTTTGCGCAAGCGTTTCTCAATTTGGGTGAGGAGTACGCGAACACGGGCGACTATCGAGCGGCCATCCCGGCTCTCAAACGCGCCGTGGAACTCAGCCCGGATCTCGACGAGGCGCATCGGCAACTCGGGTTTGTGCTGCTAACCGAAGGATTTCCCGGGGAAGCTATCCCGCATCTCGAACGTGTTCACGCGCTTGGCCCGTTGGGCATAGCGCAGACTGAAACCGGTCAATATCAGGACGCAATTGGCAACCTAAGCACTGCGCTTGCCGATAAGCCAAACGATCAGGACTTACTCTACTATCTTGGCCGCGCAGCCGGTCTGCTGTCGAAGCACGCGATTGACACGCTCGTCACCGAATATCCCGATTCCGCCCGGTCACATCAGGCCATGGCCGAGAATTACTTTGTTTTGCGTCAGATACCGCAGGCGGAAAACGAATTGCAACAAGCCTTGCGAGAACGTCCAAACATGCCGGGTCTGCACCTCGAACTCGGGCTCGTGTATGCCAAGGCGGAGGACTGGCCGAAAGCAGAAACGGAATTTCGCGCCGAGACTTTGCTGCGGCCGGGCAACGCCGAAGCGAGTTACCGTTTGGGATCAGCGCTGCTGCAACAGGGCAAGGCGAAAGAAGCGCGCGTGGAACTTGAGCGTGCAGATAATTTGCAACCCGATATGCCGGAGACTCTGTATTCGCTCGGCAAGGCAGCTTCCTCGGAAGGAGATACAGCAGCAGCCGAAAAAGCTTGGCTGCGCGTTACGGAGTTAGAGCATGATACTTCTTTGGCAGCGCAAGCGCATTTCGGCCTCGCCGGTATTTATCGGAAGCAAGGAAACGCAGAGAAGGCTTCGGCCGAAATGGCCCAGTTTCGAAAACTGCAGAAGACCGGGGACACGAAATCCGCGGATGATTCAGCTCCGGGCCAACGATGATCTGACCCGGAGCATGATAGCAAGCTCTTTACGGTTCCTTCGGATCGCCGT
>JAFARV010000995.1 GCA_019245255.1 Acidobacteriaceae bacterium
CCGGACGCGCCCGAGTGGATGCAGATCACTCTCGAGATCGCGCTAGTACTTGCGACTTCCCTGGTGATGCTCACATTTGCGGGTATGGAGCACGTTCTGCAAATACTCGTCGACCTGCTGTTCCTGTTTTTCCTTGTCGAACGTGATAAGCCTCGAGCGGCGGCACTTTGCTGCTGCGCGCTGCTGGTTGGCGCAACCCGTTACGAAGGCTTGTTTTTGGTGTTCGTCGGATGTCTGCTGCTGCTGTGGCGGCGCGAGATATGGGTTGCCTTCGCCGCGGGTATTGCGGGGCTCGGCCCGGCGCTAGCAATGGGGGCTTATAGCGTAGCCCACGGCTCGCATTGGCTGCCGAATACGTTAATGGTCAAAGCCACCAACCCGGGACAGCTGCGATTGCGTCCGGCAGTCTTCAGCCCTCAGGAGCAGGCGTTGTTGTGCGTATACAGCCTGAGGCAGGGCTTGGGTGAGCTGTTCCTGATTGCTTGTGGGCTGTTTGCGTTTGGTCTCTTCTTCCGTGGGTTGTTATCGCGCCGAACGCAATGGATGCTGGCGGTCTACGTCGGAACGGCTATTCTGCACGGTCAGTTCTCGCGTTTGAATTGGGTTTACAGATATGAGGGATACCTCATTGCACTCGGGCTCTTCGTTGTGTTCAACGCGGCCGCTGACGTGTGGACGAGACGCGCCGAACTAAGTGCAAAGTATATGAGGCCCGGGGCATTTGCTGTGTCGATGCTGGCGGTATGTTTGGTCTTTTTTATTCCTCGGGCACGCACGAACATTCGGGAAGTCGCTCCGCGTGCGGCCGCGATTTATGACCAGCAGTTTCAAATGGCGCGCTTTCTTTCGACGTATTACGAAACCACGAACATCGCAGCAAACGACATAGGTGCAATTACTTTCTATGGCGATCATAGCGACTTACTCGACTTAGCCGGATTGGCTTCGCTTGATGTTACGGATTCGCTCGCACACAAGGACTTCAACACGCAGCGAATTCGAGAACTTGCGGAGAAGCACGGTACCCGCATCGCTATCGCTTATCCATCGTGGTTTAAGGATTCCCTTGCATTTCCTGCGGATTGGGTCCAGGTTGGCACATGGACGATACCACGCGAGAACAGATACTACGTCGGAGGCACTACGGTTGCGTTCTATGCAGTGCACGCTCAAGACGCGCCGGCACTCGCGGCAAATCTCCGTGCCTTCAGCCCGCACTTGCCCGCACAAGTAAGCGAAGCGGGCATGTACAAGAAGGTGTCGAATCTGCTCGCGTCAGCACGGTAGTCTCGGATGCGTTCCGCGGTTGAGGTACTGGCAGAAGATGGGCCGGCACCGTGATCTTGGACGGCGGCATGCCCTATAAGGACGCTTCGGAAATCAAAGTTCCTTCGGCTGCACTTGCGCGAGCCTCACGCTGGAAACAGATCGAGAATTGGCAGCTCTGCAGGCGAAGGTAACGCTTTATTCCTGCGCAGAGATCTGCTGATCAGAGTCGCGCCACGCGCTGATTTTCAAACGCCGGCATACCCAGCAGAGAATCTCATCGTCAGCAGCTTGGCGGCCGCTCGGGGTAGTCGTGCTAGCGCCACAGACAGCGCAATGTCCGGTCGGGACTGGCTTCTCGGACTCCACCGATTTCTTCGCCATTTCCAAGATCTCCGGGGAGATAATTGGCTCGGCGATCGGTTTCTTTTTCATTCTTGACTCCACTATAGAACAAGATCGACGCCGGTGCTGAAAAGGTTCAATCGGATTGCTCCGATTCGTGGCCTAGTACTAGGACCGGGTATATTCAGGCACAAAGATAGCCATAAGATGAACGAAGGTAAATCGTGGCGACTGCATTTTTGTTTCCAGGACAGGGATCGCAGTACGAGGGGATGGGGCAAGAGCTGTCGGACGAGTTCCCGGTTGCCAGGCAGATCTTTGAGGAAGCGGACAGCGCGCTTGGATTTGCATTATCCGCACTTTGCTTCAAAGGTCCCGAAGACGAGTTAAAGAAAACCGAGAACTTGCAACCGGCACTGCTGACAGCTTCGACTGCCGCATTCCGGGTGCTGGAGGAGCACGGTTACAAGCCCGACTATGTTACCGGTCACAGCCTGGGAGAGTATTCTGCGCTGGTCGCCGCCGGATCGCTGGCATTTCGTGACGCAGTGCTTCTGGTTAGAAAGCGTGGGTGGTTCATGCAGCAAGCTGTGCCGGAGGGTGAAGGTGCCATGGCCGCCTTGTTGAAGCTGCCGGACGGAAAGTTGCACGACATTTTATCGGATGCTAGCCAAGGAGAGGTTGTCAGCGCCGCGAATTTCAATTCTCCGGAGCAGATTGTGATTGCGGGTCACACGGGCGCCGTCGAGCGTGCGATGGCGCTGGCGAAGGCGGCCGGAGCGAAGCGGGCTGTCAAGCTGTCGGTAAGCGCGCCGTTTCACTGCGAACTGATGAAACCTGCTCAGGAACGTATGCGCGAAGAGCTTGCGGCAGTGAATTTCCAAGATCTCCGGATGCCGCTGATTAACAATTGGCAAGCTGCAGAGATCCGAACGGGCGCTGAAGCCCGAGAAGGTCTGGTAGAACAGATTCCAAATTCGGTGCAATGGACCGAGAGCATCCGGGAGCTTGCTCGCAAGGGTATAACCAAGTTTGTCGAAGTTGGCCCGGGATCGGTACTGACCGGCTTGTGCCGCGCCATTGAACCCGATCTGAAAGGAGCGCGATTCGGTGAGGCCTCGGATCTGGAGAAAGTTCGCCAGTTGCTTAGTTAATACCTTAACGCTAAGTGTTCTTACAGCAGGTTTACTGCCGGCAAGAGCAGGCGAGATAAGTACGTTTGTAGAGGAGTTCGTCAAGTCGAGCCTGGCGCTAAGTCCCTCTCAAGCAACCACACAGGGGTACCACGAGCACCATGGAGTCGTACTCGATGAGCAAGTTGAAGACTACTCACCGGCACAGATTCAGCGGGCCCGGGATTTCTATCGCCACGCACTCGAACAATCGGAAACCCTGAACAAAACGAATCCAGTACCGGAGGATGCGGCCGATCTCGAGATCATACGGCTGCAGTGCGAGTCGGCCCTGCTCGAACTTGATCGAATTCAGAGCTACCGCCACAATCCGACGGTGTATGTGGAGATGATTGGGACAGCAATTTATGCGCCGTTCGTCCTCGAATACGCTCCGGAGCACCGCAGGATAGAGCAAATCATTGCGCGCCTGGAACGCATTCCCGCGGTGATTGCGTCAGCCAGGCATAATCTCGAAAACGCGCCCGAGGTTTGGAACCGGGTGGCCCAGGGTGAGAACCAGGGCAACATCGACTTGATCGAGTCCATCCGTTCGAAAGTACCCCAGGATCTGCGTGCTCGATATGATGGCGCAGCGCAGAAGGCGCTCGGAGCACTTAAGGAATTCAACACCTACTTGCGCGGGGATCTGTCGAAGCGCACGAATGACTGGCGCCTTGCGAAGGAGGTATACGCGCAGAAGTTCAGACTTACCTTAGCTACGGGCGAGACGCCCCGCCAAGCGTTAGCTGCCGCAGAGACTCGTCTCGGAGAGATTCGCGAGGACATGCGCAAGCAGGCATCCGTGGTGTTTGCGAAATTCTTTTCAGGTGAAACACCGCCTCACGATCTCGATGGGCTTGTCGGGAAAGTGCTGGACAAAATAGCGCAACAGCACACGACGCCGGCAAATTACTTCGACGATGCCAAACGTGATCTGGCAGAAGCGACGGCATTTGTAACGGACAGGCATCTACTCGCGCTACCCAGGGGCGGCAACTTGCAAGTAATTCCGACGCCAGAGTTCGTGCGCGGCATATACGGTGTGGGCGGTTTTGCCCCCGCGCCGGTTCTGCAGCCGGAATTAAAAGCCTACTACTGGATCACGCCTTTTACGCCGGACATGAGCACGGAGCGTGTGGAATCGAAGCTCAGAGAGTACAACAATTGGGGATTACAGATCCTGACCATTCATGAGGCCATGCCCGGCCACTATGTGCAGGCTGAATATGCAAGCCGGATTGACCCGAAATGGCGGGGGGCTTTACGAGCAATTTATGGAAATGTGCCGTATGTAGAAGGCTGGGCCGTCTACGCCACCGAGCTGCTCATTAACCAAGGCTATGTCGACACGCCAGAGATGCGGCTGACATTCGGTAAGCAGATGCTGCGAGTTGTCGCAAATACGATTCTGGATAT
>JAFARV010000030.1 GCA_019245255.1 Acidobacteriaceae bacterium
TGGTGGCCATCGTTTATGGGGGCGCGACGGATCGGGTCGCAGATACACTTCTCAGCCATGTCGAATATGAGGCGAAAGTAAGCTGGAACGACACACCTCCGCCGCCCCCAATCAAGCCCCTTTACCAACTGCTTTGGAACATCATCTATTTGGCTTTGGTGCTGGCCGGTGTCTGCGTTGCGGCAGGGCTTATGTACGCCGGAATGAGAATTTATCGGCGGCGGTTCGGGCAACTTGAAGCGGAAGAGGCGATGACGACGCTTCGTCTGACTTCCGACGCGGATCGTTCTTAGGTCTGTAAGTCGCAGAAAAGAAAGGACCGGTCGGCCCCACCCGAGGGTTTTCCACAGCTTTGTGGCTGTTTTTCCACAGCTTGTGGAAAATGTTTGGCACATGTAAATACCTTGTTCCGAAAGACTTACGAACTGGCTGCTGCAAGGGAAAATTGCCCCTTGACTTCACCCCAAGGTCGCCCTACACTCCAATCACAAACAGGTTTTGGCGGTTGCGATACCGTCGGATCTGATTCTCCCATCAAACGTAACCTCCATCACTTTGGAGGCCTGGAAAACAGGAAGAAGATGCTCATTCGCGAGAGTGAGCATTTTCTTTTTCCGGCGCGCGGTATACCTGGGTGAAGTGAGAGGACGACGAAAGGCCGCACAGAAACCGGGTGAGTCGCCAGAGAACTGGCGTGACCGGCTGCGAGCTCTGAGGAACATTCCTCCGCTGTTGGCGATGGTCTGGGAAACCAGCCCAAGCCTTTGCATTTCCACGCTTCTCCTTCGTTTCCTCGCGGCTTTTTTCCCGCTGGCCACGTTGTGGGTATCGAAGCTGATCATTGATCTGGTGGTCCGGGCTCTGCGCCATCAGCACGTTGACAGAAGCACCATCTGGAAGTTGCTGATCCTGGAGCTGGCACTAGCCGTCGGCTCGGACACTCTTGCACGGTTGATCACGCTGGTCGACAGTCTTCTGGGCGACCGGTTTACGAATCACGTGAGCATCCGGCTGATGCAGCACGCCACAAGCCTCGACCTGGTTTCGTTCGAAGACCCGGTGTTCTACGACAAGATGGAGCGCGCGCGGCGCCAGACGACGGCCCGTATGGGAATGCTGGCGTCGCTTGCCGGCATGGCACAGCAGCTCGTCACGCTGTTGACTATGTTGTCCGCTGTGGTTTTCTACTATCCCTGGCTGCTCGTTCTCCTTCTGCTCGCCACGGTGCCTGTGTTCCTTGGCGAGACGAAGTTCGCCATGCTTAGCTACTCCATCCTGTATCGGTACACGCCGGAGCGCCGGGAGCTCGACTATCTGCGCCTGCTGGGGGCCAGTAACGACAGCGCCAAAGAGGTCAAGATCTTCGGTTTGGGCGAGTATCTGGTCGAGCGGTCGCGCGGGCTATTCGAACGCTTCTACAACGAGAACAGGGGCCTGGCCATCCGCCGGGCTCTCCACGGCACATTCATTAACCTGGTGCCTACGGGTGCGTACTATGCCGCATATGCGCTGATCATCGTGCGCGCGCTGGCTGGAGCTCTGACGGTGGGTGACCTCACGCTTATGGTGGGGGCCTTTTCGCGGGCCAGGAACATCATGGAGAACCTGGTATCTTCACTCGTCGGCGTCTCCGAGCAGGCGCTTTACATTCGCGATCTGTTCGACTTCTTCGAGACGGAGGCGGCGATTACGTCTCCGCCCAATGCAATACCGGCACCCCGGCCGATCCGCGACGGCTTCGAGTTCCAGCACGTCTCGTTTTCCTACCCGGGATCTGAGAAGAGGGTGCTATCCGATGTAACGTTCCGTTTCTACGCCCGGGAAAAAATTGCTCTGGTAGGCGAGAATGGCGCCGGGAAGACGACGCTGGTCAAACTTCTGGCGCGGCTTTACGATCCGACTGAGGGCCGTATCCTGCTCGATGGCACCGATCTCCGCGAGTACGACGTCGATGATTTGCGGCGTGAGATCGGGGTGATTTTCCAAGATTACATGCGCTACGACATGCTCGCCCGCGAGAATATCGGGTTTGGCCGGATTCTTGAAATCGGGGACGACGCGCGAATTATCAGGTCTGCCGAAAAGAGTCTGGCGGCGGGGGTAATTGAAGGCCTGCCGGGTGCCTATGGGCAGATGCTGGGTCGCCGCTTTGAGGGCGGGGTCGACCTCTCGATCGGGCAGTGGCAGAAAATTGCTCTTGCACGCGCCTACATGCGAGACGCCCAGATCCTGATTCTGGACGAACCGACCGCAAGCCTGGACGCGCGAGCCGAGTTCGAAGTCTACCAGCGTTTCGTTGACCTGACTGCCGGGAAAATGGCGGTCCTTATTTCCCACCGCTTCTCAACTGTCCGCATGGCGGACCGCATCGTGGTGCTGGAACACGGACGCATCGTGGAACAGGGCTCCCATCAGCAACTGGTGGCGCTCGGCGGCAAATACTCCGAGTTATTCGAGTTGCAGGCCGCAGGATACCGTTAGCGCTCGGGTGC
>JAFARV010000266.1 GCA_019245255.1 Acidobacteriaceae bacterium
CGCGAGTGGTGTTTCAATCTCCCTTTGAATGGCGCGCTTCAGCGGACGAGCGCCATAATTCGGATCATAGCCCGTCCGGACCAGGAACGTTTTCGCGCCATCCGCCAGTTCGATCGTGATGTGACGCTCGCGGAGTCGCGCCCGCAACGTCGCCAGCTGCACTTCGACAATTTTCTTCAACTGCTCTTCATCGAGTGCATGGAAAACAATGATTTCATCGACACGGTTGAGAAACTCCGGCCGGAATGCCTGACGCAGTTCGATGAGCACTGCATCCTTCATCCTTCGATACTCGTCGCCTTCAAATGCGCCGCGGTAATCGAGGATGCGAGAACTTCCCACATTCGAAGTCATAATGACGATCACGTTCTTGAAATCGACCGTGCGTCCCTGCCCGTCCGTCAGCCGCCCGTCGTCGAGCACCTGTAAAAGGATGTTGAAGACATCATGATGCGCCTTCTCGATCTCATCGAAGAGCACCACTGAGTATGGCCGCCTGCGCACCGCCTCGGTTAGCTGCCCGCCTTCGTCGTATCCGACGTATCCTGGAGGCGCTCCAATCAGCCGGGACACCGTGTGCTTCTCCTGATACTCCGACATGTCGATGCGGATCATCGCGTGCTCATCATCGAAGAGAAACTCAGCCAGTGCCCGCGCCAGCTCCGTTTTACCAACGCCTGTCGGGCCCAGAAAAATAAAACTTCCAATCGGACGCCGCGGATCCTTCAGTCCCGAACGCGCGCGCATCACCGCTTCCGCGACCGCCATAACCGCCTCGTCCTGACCGATGACGCGTTTGTGCAGCTCATTCTCGAGTGCAAGCAGCTTCTTCATCTCGCCTTCGAGCAGTTTCGATACCGGAACTCCGGTCCATCGGCTCACCACTTCGGCGATGTCTTCTTCGTCGACCTCTTCCTTGAGGAGCGCCGCGCCCTGCTGCTTAGATGCAAGACGCTCCTGTTCGGCATTCAATTGCCGCTGCAGCTCCGTCAAGCGCCCGTATTTGAGCTCGGCCGCTTTGTTGAGATCGTAAGCACGCTCGGCTTGAGCGATTTCGACCTTCACATGATCGATCTGCTCCCGCAACGTACGCACGCGCTGTACGCCTTCTTTCTCGCTCTGCCATTGTGCTTGCAAAGCAGATGACTGCGTCTTCAGCTCGGCAAGCTCTTTTTCGATTTTGGCCAGCCGGTCCTTCGATGCAGCATCGGATTCCTTCTTCAGCGCTTCCCGCTCGATTTCGAGCTGCATGGTCCGGCGCAGAATCTCATCGAGCTCCGTCGGCATCGAGTCGATTTCGGTACGGAGCTTAGCCGCCGATTCATCGACAAGGTCTATGGCCTTGTCAGGCAGGAATCGGTCTGTGATGTAGCGATTCGATAGAACTGCCGCCGCCACCAGCGCAGTGTCTTTGATGCGGACTCCGTGGTGAATCTCGTACCGCTCGCGTAGGCCGCGCAAGATCGAAATCGTGTCTTCCACCGTTGGCTGGTCCACGAAAACGGTCTGGAAGCGCCGCTCGAGCGCCGCATCCTTTTCGACGTGTTTCCGGTACTCATCCAGCGTCGTTGCGCCGATGCAGTGCAGTTCGCCGCGCGCGAGCATCGGCTTGAGCAAGTTGCCGGCATCCATCGCGCCTTCCGCTTTCCCGGCACCTACCACCGTGTGCAACTCGTCAATGAACAGAATGATCCGCCCTTCAGACGTCTGAACTTCTTTCAGCACCGCCTTCAGGCGTTCCTCGAACTCGCCGCGGAACTTTGCTCCGGCAATGAGAGCGCCCATGTCAAGCGCTACCACCTGCTTGTCTTTCAGGCCCTCCGGCACGTCTCCCCTGACAATGCGTTGCGCCAGTCCCTCGACAATTGCCGTTTTACCTACACCGGGCTCACCAATAAGCACCGGGTTATTCTTTGTGCGCCGCGAGAGCACCTGGATCACGCGGCGAATCTCCTCATCGCGGCCGATGACGGGATCCAGCTTGCCCTTTGATGCCGCTTCCGTCAAATCGCGGCCGTACTTTTGAAGCGCTTCGTATGTTGTCTCAGGGTTCTGAGTCGTAACCCGTTGATTGCCGCGAACCTCTACCAGAGCTTTCATCAGCCGGTCGCGCGTCAGTCCGAACTCGCGTAGCAGGCGTCCCGACGGTCCCTGATCTTCGGTTGCTGCGAGCAGGAAATGCTCGATCGAGACGTACTCGTCTTTCAGCCGCTTGGCCTCTTCTTCCGCCCTGGTCAGCAACTGCGAAAGCCGAGGTGTGAGATACACCTGGTCGGGACGCATGCCGGTCCCGCTTACTTTTGGCAGTTTCCCGATTTCCTGAACCAGGCGGCTGTGCAGGATTTCCAAAGGAACATCCGCACGCAGCAGGATGGACGGCGCCAAACCGCCCTGCTGCTCCAGCAATGCCACCAGCAGGTGCTCTACGTCTACCTGCTGGTTGCCATATTCGATTGCCTTGGTTTGCGCCTGCCGGATCGCTTCCTGCGATTTTTCGGTCAGTCGATTGAAATCCATAACTGTACAAATCCTTCAGTTAACAGGATAGCAATTGAGTGCTGTCTGATGCAATTATCTTAGTGGTATACACTCATATTTTACCGCCCTCGACCGCCCAGTTCGTTCGGTAATGGCCAGTTCGTTCGGTAATCTCGCGCTATCCTGTTGATTCGGGCACAAACAACCCTCAGCCGCTCCTCGGCCCTCTACACCTATGCGACGCCTGCTCGGCCGACTCGTGACGCTGCTATTGTGCGCAGGCCCCATCTTCGGGTGGTGGGAAACCGGGCATCGCGCCGTGGCCCGAATCGCCGCCGCCCACCTGACCCCGGTCGCCCGAACCCGCATTGCCCGAATTCTCGCCGTCACGGATACTCCGGAAGCGGTCGCCGACGCCTTGGCCGACGCCGCCGTCTGGGCAGACGAGACCAAGAAAAACACCAAAACGAGTGACTGGCATTTTATCGATCTGACGATTCAGGACCGGAAAACGGATATCCCGATGCGATGCCCGGACGGAAACTGCCTTCCCGGCCGCATTCAGGTGTTCTCGGCGGAGCTGAAAGCGCATCACCCGGACCCGCGCTGGAGCGAGTTGGACGTGCTGCGGTATCTCGTTCACTTCGTCGGCGATGCGCATCAGCCGCTGCACGCCGCGACCGATGCCGATCAGGGCGGCAACTGCGAACAACTGACCCAGCCCTTCCACCTGGCCCAGAACCTGCACGGCCTCTGGGACGGCGGTATTCTGGCGACCATGGATCCGGATGACCGCGCGCTTTCTGCTCGGCTCGACGAATCGATCGGCAAAATGAGCGTGCATGAAGTGCATAAGCTCTCCGAAGGCAGTGTTAACGATTGGATCTGGGAATCGCATGAGACCGCGCTCCGCGACATCTACTTCAAACTGCACGTGCCCGTTGAACCGGCGCTTTTTCCATCCGCTTGCGACCAGGCGCCCGCGGAGATTCAGAGCTTCAAGTTGACCGTTGACCCGGCGTATGTGGATGCCATGAAACCCGTCATCGACTCGCAAATCACAAAGGCAGGGCTGCGATTGGCGAGAGTGTTGAACGAAGCGCTCTAGCGTGGGTCGGGGGAGCGCCTGCTTTCGAGCTAAGCCTGAACGGGCAGCACCGGCTCTGGCGTCGTCCGCACCTGGCCGGCCGGCAACGTGACCTCAAACCGCGAACCCTGGCCGACTTCGCTGTGTACGTGAATCTCCCCGGAATGCGCCTTCACAATGGCTGCCACAAAGCTGAGCCCCAGGCCGAGCCCTTTCTCGGGATTCGAATCCGGTACACGATAGAAGCGGTCGAAGATATGCGGCAGATGATCGCGTGGGATGCCTACACCCGTGTCCGTCACCACCAGCCGGACGTTTGCGCCATCCGCTTCGACATATGTTTGCACCGAGCCACCTTCGGGCGTGTACTTAATCGCGTTCGCGAGCAGATTCGTGATTACGCGTTCCATTTGAGTGCGGTCCGCTTCGCACAGCACCGGTTCACCGGCAGCAGTCTGCTTCAGGTCGATGCGTCGCGCTTCGGCCGGGATCTGGAACTGATCCACAAGTTCATACAGCAGGTCGGTAAGATCCAGCACGCTCTTGTTCATCGGGATCTGGCCGCTTTCAGACTGCGATAGAAGCAATAATGCGCGCACCAGATTTGCTAATCGCTCCACATCTTGCAGTGCGTTCTCAATCGCCTCTTGCAGCTGTTCTTTCCGCGTAGCTGTAAACAGCGCGACCTCGAGCTGGCCCTGGATCGCAGTCAGCGGAGTGCGCAACTCGTGAGAGACGTCGGTCGAAAACTGGCGAATCTGGTCAAACGACGCCTTCAAACGGCCGCTCATCGCGTTAAAGGAATCGATCAGCCGGTCGAGCTCATCTTCAGCACCGCGCTTGGCGATCTGCAATCCGAGATTTGAGCCGGTAATCGCCTGGGCGGCCTTTTCGACCGACTGTAACGCGCTGAGCACCGCGCCGGCTGAGTACCAGCTCACTGCCATGCAAGCCATCAACGCAATTAAGAGAAAGATGAGGAAGTTTCGCCTGAACCTTCGCAGAATCAGATGATCATCGGCAACGGATCGGCCTTCCGCGATGTACCACGTACGCCCGCGCTCGCCATCTACCATCGTGCTGCCGATGATCTGGTACTGGATCTTGTCCCTGCCAGTCACGGTTCTGATTACGGGCTCGTGGGTAACCCGCATTTCCGCGAGCTCGTTTAGCACAGTTTCGCGATTGAACAGGTCGTTCCGGTTCGGCGTGCCATCGGCGGGATCGCCGTTTTCATTGGCCTCATAAAAGATGCCGCGTAGCTTACCTACCGCCGCCTGTTCTTCGGTATCCGTCGGGTCCCAATACCAATACGGATCTCCGTGGTCATCGAAGTGAATGTAGCCCTTCATCGCGCCAAGCTGCTCATGAAGCGACTGCTCACCGCGGCTTTCGAGAATGTTAGAGAGAGTTTTCGTACCGAAGTAGCCGACTATCGCCAAAACGACCGCCAGCAGAATCAGAAAGGTTCCGGCAAGGCGGAAGCGAAGCGTGCGGAATACCTGCCGCACCCGCTCGAGCCTTCCTGTTCGCAACACGCGTGCCTCCCGCCTCAGGCAAGCATCGGCTCGCGAGACGCTTCAGCCGCAACATCCGGAGCATCCAGCATGTAACCAATCCCCCGCACCGTGCGGATCATCTTGATTTGGAATTTATCGTCAATTTTGCTGCGCAAATGACGGATATAGACATCGACGATGTTCGTGAGCCCGTCGTAGTCCATGTCCCAGACATGCTCGACAATCATGGTGCGGCTCAGCGGGCGGCCGCGATTCCGCATCATGTACTCGAGAATGCTGAACTCTTTGGGTGCGAGTTCGATGACCTCATTACTGCGCGTCACGCGCCGCCGGATGCAATCCAGGCTGAGATCGCCTACCTGCAAACGCTCCGGCGTCGGCTGGCCGCGGCGGAGCAAAACGCGCACTCGCGCCAAAAGCTCCACAAACGCAAACGGCTTGACCAGGTAGTCGTCCGCGCCCTGTTCGAGACCCTTCACGCGGTCGTCTACCGAATCCCGGGCGCTCAGTATCAGAACCGGAGGAATGGTTTTCCGGTTCTTGATCTTCTGGAGAACCTGCAGACCATCGATGTCGGGCAAACCAAGATCCAGAATCACCAGGTCGTATTCCGTGGAATGCACCCGTTCGACAGCATCTTCGCCCGTGTGGACTACATCGACTGCATATCCCGCGCTCTGCAGACCTCTCGAGAGGAAATCCGCGATACGCTTTTCATCTTCAACGACGAGTAAACGCATGTACGCTGCTGACCTAAGTCTAACTAAGATCGCACGGTGGCGTTAAGAGTGCAGCTAGTCACCGGACGCGCGCCGGGGTTGTGGCTCAACCACTACCGCACGCCGGAACCATGTCTTTATCTCGTCAAACCGAGTCTGCGCGATTGAAATCACGATCATCAGGGCGATCAGGATGACGGTGTAAACGACGACCTGCGACACGGTCATGGCCTCTTTCCAAATCCCAAACCATCGGCCATACACGAGTTCGATGTGAACCCAGTAGATAATCAGTGATGTTGTTCCAATCTGGCGCACCAGGCTCCAGCGCTGCGAGGCCCCCATATTGACCCAAAGATAGGCTAGCGCGAGCATGCAAAGCACAATCCCGAGCTTCACCAGGATCAGCGCGGGACTATTGAGCCAGTATTCGCTCTTGGGATAAATCGAGTAAGGCAGGCTGGAGAAATAATGGGCCAGCGCGGCAGTCCCAAGTCCGACACCCATCATCCAGAGCATGGCCCGCTGCATATCATCGGCTTTGACCACGCGCAGCGCACTGCCGGCCGCCATTCCAAACGCCAGAAAAGATGCCCACGGAAAGAAACCAAAATAGTTGTAGTCCGGCACTACATATGCGCGAAGGAACCAGGGGACGCCGGAGGAATCGATCATGGAAACGAAGGGCGCTAGTCCTGCGACGGTCAAACCTAAAATCGTGCAGAGCCGGATCCGCTCCCGAGTGTTAAACACGGCCATGGGTGCAAAGATCACCATCGCAAATCCCATGCAGTTCAGAATGTCCACTTTCAACAACTGATCGGCGGGGCTGGTAGGAAATCCGAATACGTACAACTGAATGCGGAACAGGAACGCAATGATGAACAGATACCGCGCGCGCTTCAAAGCCGCCCAGACGCGCTCCCAGCCACCGGCGCCTTTGCGATCCTGACTGTCCATGAGAAACGCGAACGTGATGCCTGTGAGGAATAGGAAGATCGCAGGCGGCAGGCCACCCATGAATTGCGACAGCGTATAGGGGCCCTGGTTGCGGAGATCGGTACGCAAGAATGAGTTAAACGTGTGGCCCTGCAGCATAATAAGCGCAGCCATTCCCCGCGTCCAGTCAATGAATGCAAGTCGGCCGGTTTGTTTCTTCTGATCCACGGCTGGTTACTTGTTCGCAGGTTTGGCGTTACGCGGCAACTTGAATTCCAGATTCCCTTTCATAGGCGGATTTAGAACAATGTCCGTGTAAGTCGCAGTCTGTGTATTCCCGTTCGGTTGGTAGAACTCCTGCTTCACTGGATACGCCGCATCGGACGGAATCCAGATCTCTACCTTCGATACCGTCTGCAGGACCTGCGTGTCTTTCGGAGTTAGTTGCAATCTGGTGGTCGGGTCGCCGCCAACAGAGTCCTGCCCTACCAGTTTGATGTCGTAGCTGGCCGAAAGTTCCTTTCCAGAAGAGCCGAACCCCAAAAGTAGAAGTTGGTTAACCAGCTGACCTTTGTTGCCGACATCAACTTTGGTATACGCATTCAGCTTCGGATAGTAAATCAGAATGGTTTTACTTTGAAACGAAATGGTCCGCGCATCGTTTGCGCCGGTGAAGGCAATAATGGCGCGAACGTCCTTTCCGTTCCGCTGCATCTGTAACTGCCCATTTTCGATCGTGTGGTCGTTCAAGATGGACTCGAACGTGTCCATTCGCGTATTGGCCGTCAGAGCGTGGAAGGCTGGCGCCGCGGCGTCCATGCGGGCCAGAATCGATTCGACCGTGTCGGCGCTCAACTCAGATGTGTAAGCAAACAAGCAGACTGCAAGCAGGAGTGTTTTCATTCACCTAATCTAGAAGACGATTTTTCTACGGCGCGGTATACGCTATGAAGCCTTTAATCTCCTGCTCGGCTTCATCGCGTATAGGCTCTACCCGCACTACGTGCCATGACTTCCCTGTCCTCTGCCGGATCAGCGCTTGCGCCTTTGCCGGGCGGCTATCATCCGGAGTCTTATCCAGCAATTCGGTCGCAATGAACACACGGTTCGTGCCGTGCAAAGAGGACATCAGGACCACGCTCGCTTCTTTCGGCTGATCATGGAACCACCAGCGGGGAGTCGCAAAGATAAAGATCAGGATCAGACCCACGACGACGTCGTAGGGCCAAGTCGCGCGCGGAAAATCCCAGAAAATCAGACGCTTAAGCAGGCTGCCGGATGAGGCGCCGGGGAGTGTGCCGGTCTCCGTCACTCCGTCCAGCTTAACACTGCCAGCACCTAATATTTACGCATTATGGCCAGAACACGTCCCTGAATTTCAAGGCTCGCG
>JAFARV010000443.1 GCA_019245255.1 Acidobacteriaceae bacterium
ATTCCCACATCGCGAATCGCGCGGACAATAGCCTGCGCGATTTCCCCCCTTGCGAGTTGGGGATCAAAACTGCATGAACTCGGGCGCAAATCGCATGCGATATAGAATTCGTCGCCCTCGGCGACCCCGCCCTTCTGCGCGTCGAGCCCCTTCAAATATTCGAGCTCCGCGCGCGCATTGATGTACACCTCGAGCTGTGTCAGGTGAGCGATTTCGCCGCGCCGTCCGCTGGTACCGAAGCGCATTTCCCTTGGCTCGTACGTGAGGCTGGCGCGGAGACTCCGATTGTCACTCATCAATTTCAGTTTCGGATGAGAATCACGCCAAGTCCATATACACGTGTCGAACGGCCCAGGTCGGTATGCTTGAATCGCATGAACGCGCAGCAGGAGTATGCATCACGCCTGAAGCGGTGGCAAGCGGCCGAAGAAAGACTTCAGAAGCAGTTTGTCACTCTCGGCAACTGGCGTCTGGTGATTGCGATTCTCAGTGGCGTACTCGCCTGGGCCGCGTTTGGCCGTGGAATGTTTTCCGGTTACCTTGTTCTTTTGCCCGTTTCTGCCTTCGCTGCGCTTCTTGTCTGGCATTTCCGGGTCATCCGGCGACGCGATCTGGCCCGCCGCGCCATCGCCTTCTACGAGCGCGGGCTCGCGGCGATCGAAGATCGATGGATGGAAATAGGCGATACCGGCGAGCACTTTCGAGACAACCGCCACGTGTACGCCGAGGATCTGGATCTGTTCGGAAAAGGTTCACTTTTCCAGATGCTTGCGCGTGCCCGCAGTCACTCGGGTGAACAAACGCTCGCAAATTGGCTGCTTGCGCCAGCCGGCCTGGACGAAGCAACGGCGCGACAGAACGCGGTGAAGGAGCTGGCTGATCGCCTCGATTTGCGTGAAGACGTTGCACTTTTGGGAGAAGATGTGCGATCCAATGTCGAACCTGATCGCGTAGCACGCTGGGGTTCAGCGCCTTCGGTCGAGTTCCCGCTGTGGCTGCGTGCCGTGGCGCCTGTGCTCGCTATTGCCGGAACCATAACGTTGGTGCTCGCACTCGCAGCGGTGATTCCAGCGTCCCCGTTCTTAGCGGTGCTGGCGTGCGATGTGGCCATCATTTACTTCACTCGTAAGGAAGTGAATCGCATCACCAGTCTCGTCGAAGAACCAGCTCAGGGTCTGAATATCTTTTCCCTGCTCCTGGCCCGTTTGGAAGAAGAAGACTTTACGGCGCCCCGGCTGAGACAGATCCGGTCGGCGTTGGTCACCGAAGGCCTGCCGGCATCCCGGCGCGTGCGGCACCTGGAGCGCTGGATGGAGTGGCTGGACTCCGCTGATCACATGCTGGTCCGAGTGGTGGCCCCGGTTCTGTTGTGGAGGCAGCAGTGCGCCTTCGCCGTTGAGATCTGGCGCCGCAAGAACGGGACCCAGGTAGCCCGCTGGCTTGAGGCGTCAGGCGAATTCGAAGCACTGTCATCGTTCGCAGCTTTGGCTTTCGAAAGGCCGGACTGGGCATTTCCCGCCTTGTGTCCCGATGAAAGCGGAGTGTTTGAAGCCAGGGAACTCAGGCATCCGTTGATACCGCGAACAAAATGCGTGCCAAACGATGCTGAGCTCGGAGCCACGCTGCGAGTGCTCATCGTTTCTGGTTCGAACATGTCGGGCAAAAGCACGCTTCTCCGGGCAACCGGATTAAATGCGGTTCTGGCTTGGGCTGGGGCACCCGTGGCTGCTGTTGAACTGCGCATCTCACCCCTGCAGGTGGGTGCTTCCATCCGAATTACGGATTCGTTGCAAGATAACCGTTCGCGCTTTTTTGCGGAGATCCTTCGCCTGCGTGAGATTGTGGATTTGACAAAATCGGGTACGCGCGTGCTGTTTCTGCTGGACGAACTCTTGAGCGGCACGAACTCGCGTGACCGCCGCATCGGGGCTGCCGCGATCGTTCGCGCCCTCGTCGATACAGGTGCGATGGGGATGATTACGACTCACGACCTCGCACTCGCCGAGATCGAGCGGGATTTAGGCCAAGCCGCTCGCAACTCCCATTTCGAAGACAGAATCACCAATGGCCAGGTGGAGTTCGATTATCGGCTAAGGCCGGGCGTTGTGGCCCATAGCAACGCACTTGAATTGATGAGGACGGTCGGGCTAATCGTATAGCTGATTGAGAATGTTGTCCACGGCTGGAGACTTCTAAATATATTAGTTTTGTCAAATCCGGCTGGCGGAGGCGCAACCTATTCTCTCGCGTCGATTCATCAATAACTCGCGGCACGCCGTTTTGGCGCTGCTCTTGTTCTTCCATGGCAGCCGCTCTGCTGCTCAGTCTCAATCGCAAATCAAGTCCGATTTGGATGAACCGGTTCGAGCCGCCACTTACGACACCCGGGAAGAAGCCCGGCAGTATTTTGACTCTGTCTGGAGCCCGCAGGCCCTTGGTGTTTCGCTGGTTTCGGCATCTGCAGGCTCGGCCTTTCGAACTGCCTGGACCGGCTTTTCGGAGCACCCCTGCTGCTCGCGGATTGGCGGAGATTTAGCTCGCAATACCATAGCACACTCGATTGAGTTCGGAACGTCGGCTCTTCTCAGACGGGATCAGCAGTTCAAACCTTCAGGCGTACATGGCTTTCGCGGACGGGCGGGCTACGCTGCTTATCACGCATTCGTCGCGGGCGAGGGTGATGACCAGCTTGCATATTCGCGGCTCGCCGCCGCATTCGGGACTGCCTGGATCACTGACAACTGGCATCCCTGGCAGAGAGCGAAGCCTAATCCGTGGGCGCAAGCCTCGTGGGCTCTGGGTCGATATGTCCTACGCAGCTATTGGGTTGAGTTCAAGCCCGATATCAAACGCGAGGCGCGAAAGCTGTTCCGGCGTTAGGGGACGGCGGACCGCCTTTACGCAACACACAGTCAGTGCGGACCCGAGATACTGACGTTCTTGAACTCGCCCGTCTCGTCAAACGAACCGATCCCAACTTTACCTGAGGACAGGCTGAGATCGACTGCTTTGAGTGCGGGCACAGGGTTTCCATTCACCGCAACCGTCACCGCTCCCGTGTCGCCGTTCCAGTCGAGGCTGACATGATACCAGCGGCTTCCGTCCGGAAATGCGGCCGGCCCGTCTTCGGAACTGATCCTGACACGCTCGCCTCCATAGACGTGAAAAATACCGTTGTGATGTGACTGGATCTTCGCTGTATCCCGAGAGAGATGAGCGTAGTCGAAATGATCCGAATCGCGATAAGCAAACACAATCATGAGGGACCGGCCAATCGGCTTCATATCCGCATCTACGCGAACGCGCGTGAACTCGGGGGTATCCGCGATTGCGAACTGGAAGGGACGGCGCGGGCCGGAGGCAGGCGGCTCCTTACCAACAAGAAGCTGTAAGACAGGGCGACCGTTGTCTTGACCGATCTTCCAGTCGGACGCGTCCGGAACGGCCCAGCTATGGTCAAAAACGCTGACGGCCGCAGCGGAAATCGCGGCAAGCGAGAACAAGCTCGGCAAAAGGTTCATTCTCCACAGCCTAGCTGACCCGGTGAGACATTTCCCTTTCCGTACGCACTACATAAGTGCTTATCCTTACCTGGAAAAGAGAGGCGCTTCACTCCTCCTCCAAGCGCCTCTCGATCTTTTTATAACCACGCCGTAGCCAACCAAGCAACCTAAGTCGCTGCTCTCGCAGTGCTCAAGCCCGGTTTGAGCCTATGAAATCCATTTGCGCGTGAACCGAGCGAGGAGCTCGTACGTAGTAGTAATCGAATGGCTGCTCGATCAAAGCGCAAGCGTTGGTGGTGGATTCTTCTCATCCCTGTTTTGGGGGTCGTTGGACTGGTGTCCGTCACCGCTCTGCGTGGTAAACCTCAGGCAATTGACCCGGACAAGATAGCCAGAGTAGAGAAAACAGATTTGGCACGTTCGGTCGTTGCAACGGGTAAAATTCAGCCGGTGCGGCAAGTCGAAATCAAATCGAAAGCCAGTGGAATCATCCAGAGCCTGCCCGTGAACTTCGGTGACTACGTTCGCAAGGGGCAGGTGATTTGCGAACTCGACAAGAATGATCTGCTTCCGAAGCTGAATCAGGCCAAAGCCGCGCTGACCGTGTACCAGGCGCAAATCGAAAGTGCGCAGGCTGACTACGAGAAGTTAAAGGTGGATGCGGTCGCCCCCGACCTGCCGTTTTTGAAGAATGATCGCGATCGTGCTGATGAACTGTTTAAACAAGGGCTGATTCCAAGCGAGAAACGGGATGAAGCCGATCGCACGTACGCTTTAGCGCTGAATAAGCAGCGATCCGCCATAACGGCGCTCGCAAGCGCGCAGGCAGCGATTGCTAAGGCCAAAGCCGAGTACAGCGAGCAAGCGGCTGCTGTTGCACTCGCCGAACAAGACCTCCTGAACGCAACCATCACGTCTCCGATTGACGGCGTTGTGCTGTCGCGCGATAGCGAAGTGGGCGGAGCAGTGAGTTCCATTCTTACTATGGGCGCCGGCGCAACGCTCATCATGACATTGGGCGATCTTAGCGAAGTCTACGTTAAAGGCAAAGTAGACGAGAGCGATATCGGGCGTGTCTTTCTGGGTCAGCCGGCGAGGATCACCGTGGAATCGTTCAAGGACAAGACGTTCGCCGGCCACGTGACGAAGATTTCTCCACTCGGAACTGAGAAAGACAACGTGACCACGTTTGAAGTACGCGTTTCGATTTCGAACGAATCGCGTAAACTCCGCGCTCTCATGACCGCAAATGCCGAAATCATTCTCGAAGAACACAAAGGCGTCGTGACCATCCCCGAGGGCGCCGTGCTTTACGCGAAGGACAAGTCCACGGAGGTGGAAGTGCCGGAAGCCACATCGAAGACCGGCAAGAAGCGCATTCACATCAAAACCGGTATCAGTAATGGCGCGCGTACGGAAGTTCTCGCCGGCCTATTGCCAGGACAGCAAGTCATTTTACAGTGATGCTCTATTTGCGCGATCTCTGCGGGCAGGTAATGGCCAGCCTGCTGCGCAATAAGCTCAGGACGCTCTTGACTATGGCCGGAATCGCGTGGGGTATCGCGTCCATCGTGATCATCGTCGCGATGGGTGACGGATTTAAGGCCGGTCAGAGAAATAACATGAAAGGCCTCGGCGAGAATCTCGTGATTCTCTTCGGCGGCCAAACAGAAAAGCAGGCCGGCGGTCAGCGCGCAGGCCGCTGGATTCACCTCACACATGACGACGTTGAGGCGATACGGCAGGAGTGTTATTTGGTGGAGTACGTAGTCGGAGAGCTTTCGAGCACTAACCGCGGCGTTACTTCCTATAACAGCGGATCGTTCGATACCAACGCTGTCGAGCCCGATTTCAACAAGCTACGCACCATTCCCATTGCTAACGGACGTTTCATCTCAGACCGCGATAACCGCGACGCGCGCCGTGTCGCCATTCTCGGACCCAAGGTGAAGGCGCAGCTCTTCGCAACCCGCAAAAACGTTCTCGGCGAGACCGTTTTTATCAATTCACTGCCATTCGAAGTCATAGGGCTGATGGCGGACAAGCACCAGAATTCGAGCTATGGCGGATTCGATGAGAGCAAGATTTTCATCCCTTACGAAACCGCTGCCCGGGATATCCCGCCGAAGCGCGAGTGGTTCGTCCCTGGCGATGTGGACGACATTATTTACAAGCCACGCTCGCTCGAGGCATTCGAAGCCGCAAGGAGGCAGGTGCTGAAAGTCCT
>JAFARV010000055.1 GCA_019245255.1 Acidobacteriaceae bacterium
GAATCAATCACCATGGGGCAGGAACAGTGCGCGCGCACTCTTGCTTCGTTCCCCTGGACATCAACAAGAATGGTTGAAATGGCATGTTGGGACATGGCGATCTTCGAGAGCGCCTGCTCCATATAAACGATATGCTCCTCCAGGCCACTCCTAACTCCACCCGTGACCGTGTCATCGATTACTGCATCAGCCGTAAAGACCTTCCGATACGCGTTCCAGTCGCGATCATCGACCGCATAGCAATATCGCGTTAAGAGGTCCTCGATTTCCAAGTGATCTGAGATTTGCTCAAGCGAGAGCATGGTATTCCCCCTTGTCAGCCTGTGATGATCAATCTGCAATCCTGCCCCAGGGACCGAAACGCGATCTGAGGCAACCACACCCAATAACGGGCCGAAGATGCCGAGAAGTATTGCCTGCAATGCTCCTCTTCTGGTCTCTTTATGTCGTCTAAGAATTCCGTCGATTTTCAACATCTGGACAGCAGAAAGCTAAAATTTCAATGGGCGGCGGTCTGTGAACCCATTAAACACGGAAAGCAGAACGTTTTGTTGCTCGCGAGACCACAACCTTGCTTTTTTTCTGCCAGGTAGTCCGCCGCCGCAAGAAGAATCTCTATGGCCCATGAAACAACGTCCGCCGAGATGGAGCGCTATCTGGCTAACACGTCCATTCGCACCAGTGTGGATCTCAACTGGGGCCCGCTCGTCGTTCGTTTGCGCCGCGAGCCGGCCGCTATGCCGTATATTTGTATCCCAGGCACGCGAGATCCATGGTTAGTCATCACTACCGGAGGCGCGAGCCGCACCATTGAAGTGCGGGATGGACGAAGCTGGCGAAGCGCTACAAGCGGACCGGGCGATCTGGCCGTCACATCGCCACATCGCAATACGGAGGTTCGCTGGGAAACTACAGATGGCAGTCTGATCGAGACTATACATGTCTGCGTTTCGGCTGATCTGGTTTACAAATTTGCCAGGGAGGTAGCGGAGTGCGATATAAAGCGTGTTGAGCTGATCGATGGCTTTGCCCAAAACGACCCGCTTGTTGAACAGTTAGCTACGGCGCTCGCGCGTGAACTCGAGTTTCCGCAGACCTCGAGCCGCCTTTTCGCGGATTCTGCTGCTCATTTGCTCGCAGCGCACCTGTTGCGGCAATACTCTGCGTTTCCGATCCATGATAAATATCCACGGCAGGCTCTTACTAGTCGAAAGCTTCGGCAAGTGAGGGATTATGTGGATACGCATCTCTCGGGCAGGCTCACTCTGGACGATTTAGCCGGCGCAGTCCACATGAGTGCTTTTCATTTCGCACGCCTCTTTAAGCTCTCGACCGGCGAGACTCCACATACATTCGTTACCCGTTTGCGGATGGAGCGGGCCAAATTGCTGCTCCAGAATAGAGACTCGTCAGTGGCGAATATCGCCCGTGGGGTAGGCTTTTCAAGCAAGGGTCATTTCGCCGGAGCTTTCCGGCGGTGTGTTGGCGTCAGCCCTGCCGTGTTTCGAGCCATCTCTCGTGGCGCTTGAGACTCAACTTACTAGGTTGCCGATCTTTGACTGACCGGCGGGTAATCGGCACCTTCACTTCATCGAACGACGACTTACGTCAAAGTTGGTCTGCAAATTGAGGTGCGTTTGTCTGTACGAGTACCCTCTTGATAGGACAGACTGAGGACTCATGTGCGGTTGGGCTATGAACGGTTCTCGCCTTTTGAGTGTCTTCGTGCTGCTTGGTTTATCTCCTCTCGCTCGACCACAACAGTTCGCCACGGTTCTCATCAAGCCTTCGGCAACGAGCACGCCGGGCTCAAGCCGTCTTCAAATCCTTCCTAGTGGCAACCTGATCGGAAATTCTATCCCTGTAGTGGAACTGATAGCCCTGGCCTATGTCGTTCCGAGCAATCCGTCTCCCAGACTGGCTTCGCTCCCGGAGTGGGCGGTCCGTCTTCGGTTCGACATCCAAGCTCAAACCTCCGCCCCTTTGAAACTTGAGACGAAGGACATTCCGGCCCAGAGGCGAATCATAGAACGCTTCTTGCAGAAATTCCTAAGCGACCGTTTAGGCCTTGTGCTCGGGGTTAAAACGATAGCTACACCCGTCTACGCGCTTACACTGTCGAGAAGCAATCATAAGTTGATGAGGGCACAACTCAGCCCTAGAGATTGCATTTTCGATACGGGCCCACACGGTTGCCACAGTTTTGCAATTAGCTTCGGACATCCTCTCAACACAAGAGCCGCAGATATGTTCGATCTCGCACACTATCTCGAAAATTGGACAGATCTACCCGTTGTAGATCGCACTGCGGAAATCGGCCTATTCGAGATGCATTCGCAAGGCTGGCAGCCGATGAATTTGCCGCCTCCGCCGCCGGGCGCATCCGGTACGGGAGCCGAGTTTGCTCCCCTCCCAACACTTTCTGCGGTTCTCAGCAGCTTCGGGCTGGAACTGCACCGTGCAGAGGAGAACTTGCCCTTTTACACGGTGAAGCGGCTTAATCAACCTCGGTAAACCGTTCCAGACTACTTACGATCTACGCGCTAATGGGCCATACGCCGAACTTTCAAATCCATCATTTTCTGCGGGGGTCGCTCGCCGATGATTATTTCCCCATGCTCAGTCCATTCGCCGTTTTCATTGATGCGCAGTACCGTGGCCGTCTTGAACGCGCCGAGTGCAAAGCCCCAAGAGATTGAGTTGCCGCCATCGCCCATTTTGACCTCAGTTTCAAGCCACCGTCCATCGTTGAAGGCCCGCATCTTGTACGTTCCGGTTTCGTCGTCGAACGAAATTAATCCGAGCGCTTGAAGCAATACCTTCCCGTCGGTCTTAGTTCGACCAACACCTTCGATCATCAGCACGAGCCCATCCAGTTTGAAGTGCTCCGACTCGGTCTGCGCCATGTCCACAAATTGACCAGGTCCCCGTAGAACAGTGGCCTCACCAGACCACTCGCCAACAAGGAATTCAAGTTTCTTCATCGCGGTCCGTTGCGCCTCAACATTCGGCGCCCTGGGTGTTTCTGCCATACATGGATTTCCTAGCAGGGCCGCTAAGAGGAAAAGAAATGTGCCGCGGACCATGGAAACATTAGATACCAGATCAAACCTGATACGGATGAATCCGCCCTTACGGCCTACCGTTTGCGAATCCAGTCCGGATCAGTTCCTGTGTCGTCCGCCACCCGCACACTAGATCTCAACTTAGTGCACGTACGGCCGCTTCAATATTGTTCTCGCTGAAGCTGTTCACCAGTTCATAACAGGTGGCTCTTCGCCTGCGCCAAACCGCTGAGCCGTCCCCGCGCCACTACCTAAAACAAAATCTGTATAATCGCAAAGCAGCCAAATCACCTAGCCGGAGGGTGTTCATGGTACCCGCGTCGTTTGAATACCTCAGACCGAGTACTCTTAGCGAAGCCGTATCGCTTCTTTCTGAGAAGGGCGATGAAGCCAAAATTATAAGCGGTGGGCAAAGCCTCATCCCCATGATGAAATTTCGCTTGTCGCGTCCCGCTTGCCTCATCGATATCAACCGCATTCCAAATCTTGAATACATCAAGGAAGAAGACGGTTATCTGAAGATTGGCGGACTAACTCGTGAGGCCGAGCTCGAGAGTTCGCATCTGGTTCGCTCGAAGTTCCCGATCCTGCACGATACAAGTTTCGTCATCGCCGACGCCCAGGTACGCAATCTTGCCACAGTGGGAGGCAATTTGGCGCATGGCGACCCGGCGAACGACCATCCTGCGACGATGCTTGCGCTAAACGCCGAAATCGTTGCAACAGGGCCACAGGGCGAACGAGTGATCCCAATCCACGAATTTTTCGTTTCCATTTTCACGACCGCATTGCGGCCGGACGAGATTCTTACGGAAATTCGCATTCCCTCCCGCAACTCGCGAAACGGAGGTGCGTACCTCAAAGTGGAGCGCAAGGTTGGTGACTACGCGACTGCGGGTGTCGCGGTTCAACTAAGCTTGCAAGATCGCGACCAAATCGAGCGGGCCGGCATTGGATTGACGAATGTGGGTCCCACGCCGATCAAGGCCAACCGCGCAGAAGCGTTTTTGCAAGGCAAAATGCTGGATGACGAAAACATGGACCAGGCGGCACGTCTGGCAAGCGAAGAAGCTCAGCCCAACTCGGACTTGCGCGGCCCCGCCGAGTACAAAACGGCGTTAGTGAAAGAACTCACGCGGCGCGCACTGCGCCGTGCGCTCGAACGTGCCCGACAATAGGAGGCGAATCGATGCCAGGTACGCATCAGGTAAGCATTCGAATCAATGGAGTGGAAGTGAAAGCCGATGTTGAACCACGCTTGTTGCTGGTGCATTTCATTCGTGAAACAGCCGGGCTGACGGGTACACATATTGGCTGCGACACCAGCAGTTGCGGCGCCTGCACCGTGCTTTTGAACGGCCGCCCCATCAAGTCCTGCACAGCCTTTGCGGTGCAGGCCGATGGAGCTGAAGTTTCCACCGTGGAGGGCCTGAATCGCGACGGGCAGATGCACCCCATCCAGGAAGGATTTCATCAGGAACACGGATTGCAGTGTGGCTTCTGTACGCCCGGAATGATGATGTCGGCGCGCGCGCTGCTCGACAAAAATCCGAAACCGGATGAACAGGAAATCCGCTGGGCCATTGCCGGTAATTTGTGCCGCTGCACTGGCTATCAGAACATTGTCAACGCCATCCAATATGCGAGCAAAAAGATGACGGAAGGAGCGGCGGCATGATGCAACAGACTTCGCCCGAGATCGGCGGCATGGGGCATTCCGTCAAGCGGAAGGAAGATCGGCGTTTCCTGCTCGGCAAGGGAAATTATGTAGATGATATTCAGCTTCCACGCATGCTGCACGGCCAACTTGTGCGCAGTCCGTACGCGCATGCTCTGCTCAAAAGCATCAACATCGACGCCGCGATGAAGGTGCCAGGCGTACTGGCCGTGATTACCGGAGAGGATCTCGCGAAGGCGGGCCTCGCCTGGATGCCGACGCTATTCTTCGATAAGCAAATGGTGCTGGCCACCGGGAAGGTTCTTTTCCAATCGCAGGAAGTGGCCTTCGTGGTTGCGGAAAATCGTTTCGCCGCAGCAGACGCGGCCGAACTCGTAGAAGTGGAATACGAGGAACTCCCTGTGCTGGTCGACCCGCATCGGGCACTCGATCCCGGCGCGCCGATCCTGCGCCCGGATCGCGAGGACAAGACTAATCACATCTTTCACTGGGAAGTGGGAGATAACACCGCTACCGCTAAGGCATTTGAGCAAGCGCCCGTAAAAGCTGAGGTCGATGCTGTGTTTCAACGCTGCCATCCCGCGCCGCTCGAAACGTGTGGGTGCGTCGCCGATTACAACACCGCCACGGAACGTTTGACCGTCTGGTTGACTTCGCAGGCGCCGCATGCGCACCGAACTCTTTTCGCGCTGGTAGCAGGTATCCCCGAGCATAATATCCGCGTCGTGTCGCCGGATATTGGTGGCGGATTCGGCAATAAAGTACCCATTTACCCCGGCTATGTTTGTGCAGTTGTCGCATCATTGAAGTTAGGTCGACCGGTAAAGTGGATTGAGTCGCGATCAGAGAATCTTCAATCCACCGGCTTCGCGCGCGACTATCACATGCGAGCCGAAATAGCCGCTGAAAACGACGGTACCGTCAAAGCCCTTCGCGTCAAAACGCTGGCCGACCACGGCGCTTTCAACGCTGCTGCTCAGCCGACGAAATTCCCCGCCGGGCTCTTCAGTGTTTGCACCGGCTCTTATCACTTCCCGAACGCATTCTGCGAAGTGGACGGCGTCTATACGAACAAGGCGCCGGGCGGAATCGCCTATCGCTGTTCGTTCCGCGTAACGGAAGCCGCCTACCTGATCGAACGGGCCATGGATGTGCTCGCCTACAAGCTGAGTCAGGACCCGGTGGAACTCCGCCTGAAGAACTTCATTCCCTCCGGCAACTTCCCATATCAGACGCCGCTCGGCTGGAGTTATGACAGCGGCGACTACGCTGCGGCCATGAACAAGGCACTCGAAATAGCCGGTTATCGCGAACTGCGCAAGGAACAGAGCGAAAAACGTTCCCGCGGAGAATTGATGGGCATTGGTGTGTCGAGTTTCACCGAAGTCGTCGGCGCCGGTCCGGCGCATACCTTCGACATTGCCGGTCTCAAGATGTTCGATAGCTGCGAAATTCGTATTCACCCGACCGGGAAAGCGATCGCGCGGCTTGGAACCAAGTCACAAGGGCAGGGCCATGAAACGACCTTCCCACAGATCATTGCCCAGGAATTGGGAATCCCGGTTTCGGATATAACACTCGAAGAAGGCGATACCGACACAGCACCATATGGTTTGGGAACCTATGCCAGCCGCAGCACGCCTGTCGCTGGAGGAGCCACCTCTATGGCCTCGCGCAA
>JAFARV010000163.1 GCA_019245255.1 Acidobacteriaceae bacterium
CGCTTAACCGGCTGGGAGCGGAAGTGCTTAGCCGTACCACGCAGTCAGTGCTTGTTTTCCTAGCCGGATTCGTCGTGCGCATATGGTTGATTTGGCTGTTTCCGCATCTTTATGGCGGCGACACCGTCCTGCATCTTCGAAACCACAACCGGATTCTACTTGCTCACCAATTGCCGGCACTGCAATCTTTGATCTATCTGCTGTACAAAGTATCACCGGACCCATTTCTGCCGCGGCTGCTTATGGCGTGTTTGGGTGCCGGAGCAGGAGTGGGATTCTACTTGCTCTTGACGTGTATCGTGACGCCGGCCAGCGCTCTTTGTGGCGCTCTCTTGTTCGTCACGAATCCGTTTCTGAACGAGATTTCCATTGTTCCGTTTCAGGAGATTCTCATGCTTGGGGCGCTTAGTTTTGCTGCCTATTTCTACGTCCGTGGGCGTATTTATGTAGCAAGTGCGTGTCTGGCATTGGCATGCCTAACCCGATACGAAGCCTGGATAGCGTGTCCCTGCTTTGCCTATTTGTGGATACGGCGAAACGATCCGGTTGTGGCTTGGGGACGTGTACGGCAGTTTGGAGCGGCGGTTATTCTGTTTTGCTGGGCTCCGGCACTCTGGATTCTTTTTCACCATGGTTTTTCGCCAGCAGGGACGGTCATTGTTGATTTTCCGCGGTCTGGAGCACGCTTGGTGCGGTGGGTCTACCTTGGCTGGATAACCGTCCGGAACACCCCAATCATTGACATTGCCCTGAGTGCGGTGGGACTTGTGGCGATTTGGAAGCGTAAGCTGCTTCTAAGTTTTGAGGGGCAAGCGTTCACGGGATTCTTCGTGATGTTCCTGATCGCAATTGTTTTCTCGGCGCACGGTGACCTGCATCACAGAACGTCGGCGGATCCGGAACGGTTCGTAACCTCACGAGAGGCAGCGATTCCCGTTTCTATTGCATTGTTACTCGCGGCGTTTGGTGTTGAAGCTTTGTTGCGAAATCTTTTATGGTCTCGAACGGCCGGACTTGCTGCTGCAGTCGGAATTGGGTGTGGCATTTTGCAATCAAAGTCTTTCGTCGCGGAGCAAACGGCCAGACCCGAAATCCAACTGAGTTATGCGGTTGCCACTTACCTGGATCGGAACGTTCGGGCGGACGAAAAGGTGCTCCTGTTGGCAAAGCCGTTTTCGTCTGAAGAACGCAAATTCTACGTCGGACACGAAGGACAACGATCTGGAATGGAAATGAGCGCCGCCGAGCCGGATGGCAGAAACGTCGATATGCCACCTTTCGATTTCCAGTGCACGGCGGTCCAGTCCCGCTTGCAGGAAGACCAAATTGTGGCTACTGATGAACACGGCACCGCGCAATGGTTAGTTCTCTGGAGCAACGCTCCGCAGGACTCAGGCGTTGCAGGGAAAATTCAAGGCTCAGTGCCCGTCGAGCGGATCATAGAGGGGTCGCTGTTTGCAACGGTTTATCATCGTCCCAACTCTGCCGGTTACGTCTCAGCCGCCACCACTTCAGGCCGCGCACAATAAATACGCAAAGCGTGGCTGCGTGATGGTAACTCCGGCGACATAGAAACACCGGTGTGCCGCCCTTTCTGCCACTCGAGCGGCCGATGTTATCCAGATGGGCGTGCACGGGAATCAGCCGGCGCCATAGAAGCCGTTGCCGGTCTGCGGCCCGCCTCATTAGAGACAAGTGAAGCCAGATTTCGTCTTTGTTGGGTCTGAAAAGGGCTTCGACCGGTGACATACCAAACTCATTAAGCCAAAGGTGTATGTCACTCGGCAGCGTCTTTACCTCGTTGCCTACGATACTGGGCAGTCCGCACGCGAACCATTGGTGAACGAGGGCGAAAACTATGGTCTGACACACGCGTTCAGATTGTTCGAATCGTATTTGCCATTCGCCCCAGAAGTTATCATCTAGCGAATGGTTGTGGAGGAAATAGGCTAGTTCCCAAGCTCTGTTCAATCGTAAGTCGCCGTGGAGAATATGCATCAATAAGTGCAGCGCGGCGAACGCCAACGTGTCCAGGGGATCGAGGACGGGTATGATATCGCCCCTAACGGACATCTGCGATCGGCGGCGCCAGACATCGACCTCATCGGGTCCGGGAATGCATTCGGTGTCTCCGTCCCACAGTTTATAGTGGAGATCCACAGGGATGGGGAGATCTGGCTGATGGTAGTTTCCCGTCCAGTTCCACTGTTTTTCGCGAATCATGGGGGCAAGGTGTCGCGAGTTCGGTTGTGCAACCGAGTAATACCCGAGTTTGCAAAGAGCGGCGCGTCCGCGAAAAAGATCGGCCGGTAAGCACCAAAGATCTATATCACCTTGGCAGCGGATCACGGGATCGGGAGAAAACTGCGATTGCCCCAGTCCCTTCAGTAATACGAACGGCACAGAATCGCCCTTAAGCGCGGCGGCGATTTCGAGCACTGCCAGTTCCAAACGAGCTAAACGCTGTTCTTGTCCGTGATAGTTTTCCCTGATTCTGCTTTTAACCGAACGCGGCAGCCATTCATTGCAAAGATATCCGAGGAGCAATGTAAGTTGATTTTTATCGCAGAATGCGAGAAGGCCTTCCCACTCTTCCGTACTTAGGGATCTTATTTGCGTGCTCGTCGGTCGCGCAAATGACATAGACGCCAACAATGCTTGAGCGCTGCGTGGAAGCCGGGTCATGGCAGGGCTGCCGCAAGGCGCTCCAGGAGATCCACTGTTGCCGCCAGGTCGCGGTAGATCAATTCGTAACAACGAGTTTCATTGAGGATCGATTCAATTGCATGAAAGCGATCCTGCGCAATGCCAAGTTCGTCCGGCAGAATTTGATAAAACAGGTGTCGCAATGCGCTCTCTTTCGAGATTGGCATCAGCGCAGCTTGACAGCCCGGATCGGTTGACCGCTTCAAAAATAATATGAAGTGTATGTTGCAAGACTCTGCCGTTTGGATGCCGGAAAGGGACTCGGTTGGAATCTCGATAGTAGGCTTTTGGTTTCTAAGCTTGATAGGGCCACTTATCTCTGGAAAGAGCTCAGCGGCGGCGGGACGAAAGCGAAATGTTCGCGGGTGACCGAGAGCGACCCGATTCGGGCGGCGCCGAAGCACCGCTGTCGCGTCATCTGATATATATGTCCAACCGCGCTTGGCGCACGCATAGCTTAGCGATGACTTGCCTGCGCCTGATGCTCCTACCAAAATAAATCCGCAGCTATGAAAGGCCACGCAAGCGGCGTGGAAGATTACTAAATGCAAAGCATCGAGCAGAGTGTATGCCATTGCCTCGATAAAGTAGTAGCGCAGGTAATCGCGATCGCGTATGGCGGCGCGGCTGAGAATCGCAAATCCCATGCCCCGAGTTAGATCGCAGCACGCATAGTTTTGCGCGTCGGCGACAATAGTCATGAGGTTAGCCTGGGCGCGGAAAATGGGTTGTGGCGGCTTTCGCCTGGGCGGAACGTTAGTTACCAGAATACGGATTTCGATCGGTTTCTCCTGGAATCGGACGCGGCACGAACCCCAGCTGCTTTCGGCTACTCGGATGGCAACGATGTGATTCGATTTGATCAGAAGCGGCAGGCCATACGGGAAAAGTACATGCTGGTTCGGCAAAGCGACTGAAGATCTCAGCGGATCGACCTCGCACGGCGTGATCTCCAATTCTGTCCGGATCACCGTCTGATTCCCCAAGTTTGTGGTCGATAGACCACACCAACCGATACGGCCACATCCCGTTTTGCCTCACCGAGAACCGGAACAAAGTAACGTTCACCCCGGATCGATGCGGTTCCGACCAGATTCAGACCTAAATGCCGCTGGGCCGAAAGAGAAATGTCAGTCTGAGTTCCCCCGCCCGGGAGGAAGTTGCTGCCCGTTTTAGTTTGGTGATAGCTTGCTGTGAGAGTGTCGGTAGCAGATGACCAGTATGTGGTCGACGCTACGTAAGCACGGGCGTCGCGCCCTACCCAGCTGCCAAGTACCAACCCATCGTTTGTGTATGCGTCGTGGTACTCGTCGTTCCAATAAATAAACTTTCCTCCTTCATCCCGCCGGTATAACCAGGTTGAGTAAGTCTCAAAACGGAAATCAACGTTGGGTAAGCGAGGAAGTGCCGTGATATACACACCCGGGCCCCAGGCGGAGCGTTTTGGATTTGCCAGAGGATTCGGCTCATCATCGGCGAGTGAATCCGAATAGATGGTGAGATAGCGTTTCAGCTTCGGGACACGCCAGCGAAAATCGAAGCCACTTCTGCGATCTCCTGGATCGGCGCCAGAAAACACCGTATTGGTAGATGAAAAACTTAGGAGGCTGGCAATGAAGTTACCCGTTGTAAAACCATGCCCAACGCCTCCGAAAATTGCGGAGCGAGTAAAGCCTACCTCGAAATCTTGCGTGAGCTGAAGCGTGATTTTTTGAGCGTTAATCCATGGTGCGGGCGGAAAGTGATGTCCAGACAAGCGTCCCAACACGAACTCGGTGCGAATTCGGCCTAAGAGCCGGAATGGCCCTGGAAGCAAAAGCGGCGCGGCTTGCCGTATACGTAACGCATACATGGGGGTTGCGTTATCACTGAAGT
>JAFARV010000550.1 GCA_019245255.1 Acidobacteriaceae bacterium
GCCGAAGGCTCAGCCGGCCGGCGCTCTCGACGGTTAACGTTGTACAGAGCCTCGTCGCAATAGAAGTTGCGATCTCCTCTTGAATGGAAAAGACGTCCGCGAGATCCCGGTCGAAGCGCTGCGACCACAAACTGCAGCCGTCTCGCGCGTTCGTCAGCAACACCGTGACGCGTAACTTGTTGTTTGAGAGCCGGACACTTCCCTCGAGCACATTGTTCACCCCGAGTCGAGTTGCAATCTGCCGAACGTCTTGTGCTTTTCCTTTGAATTCGAACGCAGAAGTACGGGACACCACCCGGATTCCACGCAGCCTCGAAAGAGCATGGATGATGTCTTCCGTTACTCCATCGCTGAAATACTCTGCCTCTTCGCTGCGGCCGAAGGTGGTGAACGGAAGCACTGCTACCGATGGCCCACCCGCGGCTGCACCCAATACCCGCCGCTCCGTTGCCGGCCGTTCATGGACGGTGGGGTTCCGGCCGTCGAAAGATCCCGCCGGGCGAAGCTCCCCAATCATCGCTTCCGCCGTTTGGTACCGATCCTTTGGACTCTTCTCCAAAGCTCGGCTTAGTACGCGACGGAAATCTTCCGGAATGCCGGTTCTGAATATCTGGATGTCCTGAGGCTCTTCGTTCAAGATGCGCTGTACGACCTCCCCCGCGCTATCTCCCTCAAAGGGCAAACGGCCGGTCAGCATCTCGTACAGCACGACGCCAGTGGACCAGAGATCAGAACGTTCATCGATCTTACCCGCAAGCTGCTCCGGCGACATGTAAGGAATCGTTCCGGTGAACCCCTGGGTAGCCGTTACCGTCTGATCCCGCCGCAGTTTTGCGATGCCAAAATCCAGAATCTTCAGCAGCCCGTCCCCGGTCAGAATGAGATTACTCGGCTTGACGTCCCTGTGAACGATTCCGCGCTTGTGTGCCTGGCCAAGGCCGCGCAGCATCTGGATGGCTAACGCGACGGATTCATCCGTGGTGAGGGGACCGCGGTCAATCCGGCTCCGCAGCGTCTCGCCTGCGTAGTACGCCATCGCGATGAACGGCACGCCGTTCGTCCCGGTGCCGATCTCGTAAATCGTGCAAATATTTGGGTGATCCAGGGAAGAGACAGATTTCGCTTCCTGCTTGAATCGTTCCAACCTATGGCTATCCGCCTGAAAGGTCGGCGCAAGGAACTTCAACGCTACATCGCGATCCAGCAGCAGGTCGCGCGCGCGGTAGACGTCGCCCATGCCGCCGCGCCCCAAGTGCTCGACGATCTCGAAATGCGCTACCGTGCTGCCGACCATCTCCCATTAACCGCTTCCGATTGTAGCGATCCGTCCAAGCGTGGCTGAAACGAACCGCAACTCACTCGCGACTCGAGCGTATCTCGCGCTCAAATCACTTTGCATTTCAGGTACCTTAATCCGCGATGCGAGTTCGGTTGCTTTGGTTGCGAGCTGATCCAATACTTCAACTGACCAATCGAAGCCTTCGCGCAGCATCCAGTGCGGGATGTCCTCCTCGGGCGTCTTTCGCTTTGCCGCCTCCGAAAGCAGGTAAGTTGCCGTTCCGTTGCTCAAATCCCGGTGCCAGTCCATCACGTCGTCCCGCATCTGATTCCATGTGCTGAAAGCTGTCCACATTTCCGACCATTTGTCGAACTCTTCGTGCCTGTTGTAGCGGCAAATTACGGCGGCTATTGGAATAATTGCTGCGCAGCTCTTCTGGGCGGCAAGCCGCATAAACTCGCCAAAACCTACGTCCTTGAGCGACAAATCCTCGATCGTTACTTCCGTCGTACGATCGATTAATTCGTAGAAGTATTCCCAAAAGCGACTCCGGCCGCTGAAAAGCGTCTGAAAACCGCCCTGAAATCTCGAATGTAGAAAGGTAAGTACCGGCAATAGTTCGGGTGAATTACAGTGCCTGTCCATTGCATCGTCAAGCAGGCGGACGTAGTAAAGAAGATTGATTGACGAATACATCAACTCCGATTGAAACTCTATATCGGGCGATGGAGAAAGCGACTGCTCAACCCACCAGGGGAAAAGAAAAACCGGCGTAGAAAGCGGGTTTAGAAAGAGGCTCTCGGGAACTGAACCGCCAAGTTCCTTGGCCCGTCGCCAGAAGTGCCGGTAAGCAACGGGACATCGCTTGAAATCGTCCTGTAACCGGCGCAGAGTCTTGCGAACGGCTTCAGCCAGGTTCAGGCCCGCAGCACTGGCCTGCGATGTCGGGCCGTTAACGGCATCCATTTCTAGACGGAGTCAATTGTCGTATCGAAAATCCGCGCCAGCTCTTCGAGATCCTTCTTCAGGTTTGTCAAAACCTGGAGTATGTCTTCACTAGGCTGAATGCCAACGCTCTGGAGCGCACTCGAGGGATTTTGCATCAGCTGATTCCTGAAATTCTGATCCGTGATCAACTTCAACCTTAACTGGTCAAACTCATTCATGACACCACCCTCCGGAATGAACTTACAACTTCGAATTCAGAGCTTTGATTTCAGCACGGACCGTCCGTACCAGTCAAGAGCGGCTGCGCTGCGGCTTGCGATATTACGTCGGGTGTTCGAAGACGCATGGGCTGCCGCTTCCAATAAGTCAACGAGCGCCAGCACCATTCGAGAGGTCCAAATTGGAAATGCCGCAGCCAGATAGAGCTCCAAACCAACCCTATGACCCAGATACCGGCAACGATGTAATAGAGCTGAAATCGCTGCATACGGTCGTAAAATCGGAACCCGTATCCGGTAAACAGGAATGCCGTAATCACCGACTGCAGAATGTAATTGCTCAAGGCCAGTTGCCCGGCCGCACCGAGGCCTCTCATGAGTGGCTTGAACCATCCTGCCTTCAGGACGAGCATGACAACCGAGAGGTGTCCGGCAGCGACTAAAAACCTGCCGGGATCCAGAAATGCATTCGAGAGCCCATAAGCAACCGGATCGAAGTGGTTCCTGACAATCATCCAGGCGGTATAAACGTTCACTGGAACACCAACGCCGTATCCCACGACAAGCAGACTCAGGTAAAACCTGCGGGAGCGTTTGCCCGAGAGTACATCCAGCTTGATCAATCCCATTCCCAGAAACATCATGCTCCAGATGTCAAAGTTGTCTGGACTGTAATACGGCGCGTTATGGAACAAATTAAACACCACACTCGCCCTTATAGCGATCACTTTTAGCGGATTGCCGCGCCATTGATCCGCATCATGAGCGAGTTCCTCGGCAGTCGGCCGCATGATTTTCCGCCACCGCTCGTACTGTGCTTTTGCCGTCTGCTGTTCATCGGAAAGTTTGGTTCCCCCAGCTTCGATCTGCTCGGCTGCAGTCCCTCTCCGAATGGTGTCGCGCAATTCAAATGCGGTGCCCACGTACATTGCCGAATCGAGGAGCACGAGAACGGCGCCGATGATCACCAGTTTCTTAGCCCGCAAGTTGCGGAAAGGATAAAGCAGCAGCCCGCACAGGGCGTACGCGTAGAGAATGTCCCCGTACCAGAGCAGATAAGCGTGAACGATACCGAATACAAGCAGCCACAGCGTGCGCCGATAGTAAATATCGGCAGCGTCCTGGCGTCCCTCCAACCGCGAGGTCAGCAACACGACACTGGACCCAAAAATCATCGAAAACAGGCAGCGCATCTTGCCATCTGCAATGATGTGCATCGTCACCCACATCCAAAGGTTTGCGCCTTTGTCACCTCCGATGATTGTCGGGTCGATATAGGCGCCGCCATACACACCCATCCCGACGATATTCATCAGCAGAATGCCGAGCACGGCAAAACCTCGAATGCAGTCAAGCGCAGTAATCCTGGCCGCTCGGGAAATGGGCCGTGCCGGCGATACGGGCTCGCCAATCGCCTCGCCACCGGGTGCAATGCTGTATGGACTGCTCTCTACCGATGCCATTGATCCCTTGACACGGTATTCTAGCCGATAATTGGAATGTGACAGACCAACTTTTCCTGTCTATCTGGCTGGACGCAACAGGACGCCGCAACCGTCTTCGTCAATTTGACAAATTGTTGCGTCTCTTCCCGTTCTCGCAGGGCGCGGAGCAACCGCAATCGACGGTTTCCATATTTGCCGTCGACAGTACTGAACCGCCGCTCCTGGAACGTCCGATCAACGGCCCGGTCGATCTTGCAGAGGTGACGAGCATCTTCTCCGAGTACTCGGGTGACGACGTCGCTTATGAGCTGGAGACATGGTGGGACTTATGGATCTTTGACGACGATTGGACGCTTGCGCCCGCCCGCGCTGTTCTGTCATGTTTTGGCCCGGAGTTCGATAACGGAACCAGTGAACAGAAGGCCGGACAGGAAGACCTTCGGATCGACTTCGGAGTTGATAGCCACTACTTGCCCGATCTCCACATTCCTGGAAGCTCGAGGTTAGTTGAATCAAACGTCAAGAGCCTCCTGCGGCTGGTTCACGAAATCGACAATAATCTGGCGGTGGCGCAGCGCCGTCTCCAGACCGAGTCGGGCGAAAACTTCGCGGACCGTCTGCAATCGGCGATCAATCCGTCCGCGCGTGTGCAGTGAGACATCCCCGCTACATCTCAAAATAGCCCTAGCGGAATGTCCTTGGATTCGAAATACACGCCAAACGTAAGTCGGTTATCGGCACGCCCTCCGTACGATCCGAAGCTACTGAAATTAATGTAGTCATACCGCGCGTTCACACCTACGTGACGAATCAAGTTATAGGAGTAAGAAACATCCAAACCCCGTGTGTTCGATTGTTCCGTAACAGTATTACTCACGCTCGACAGCCGGTTGTAGTAAGCGCCGCCGCTGATGTTAGACCGCCGGAATTCCTGGACGAATAATCCATTGACATTTATATTTCGAGACGTTAAGAAAAGACCGTTTCCCGGAGTTACACCTTCGCCTGCGCTGACACCAACGCTTGAATGCCGCATGAGCCGGGTAACCGTCCCTTGATAGTACGGCACGTATGAGGTTGACTGGTACCGTCCAGTTGCGTAAACGGTCACGATCTGTTGTCCTATTTGAAGATTCAGCGGAATTCGAACGGTTCCGTTTCCAGACGAACGCGACATACCGCCTGAAACACTTAAGGACCACCTGTTTCCAAGTGTATATCCAAGCGTTCCAAAGACGCTGTCAACGTTGCTGTCGCCGGCGCCATGCTGATAGTGATAATTGCCATGCGAATAAGTGCCCGCTATAGTGGCCTTTCTCGTCAAACGGTACTGTGCGGACCCGAGCACGCTTATGTCATTCGCACCTATACTGAACCCGGCATTGTAGCGGCTGATGAAGTAAGATGCTGCAACCGAATAGGACAAGCGCATCGAAGCTTGATAGCTTGCACTCAACGTAGTGCCCGTGTAGCGGTTGTCGGTACTGAACGGGTTAGATTGGATTATGTTAGAAGGGTTCGTCACAT
>JAFARV010000296.1 GCA_019245255.1 Acidobacteriaceae bacterium
TGGCTGTGCAGAGTGTGTTGTCCTTGAACGTAACAATGCGACCGATGGTGTAGATGCCGCGATTATGCAGCCGGTCGAGCAACGCGCGAATATCGGGAATGGTCGTCGTTTTCTGTGCGCCCACAGCGCCCGCCAGCGGCACGCCCGTTTGAAACGACAGGTATCCGAGATCGCCCTTTACGTCGATGACAACCGCATTGATGACGCCCTCGTCCGCTAGTTTCAGCACCGGCTCGCGCACCGCTGCGCTTCCCGCACCCCAGAACGAAAGATACACGGCTCTCGGCGTGATGGGTGACAACTTCAGTTGCAGCGGCTGCGTGTTGGGTTGGGTGACGGCAATCTGGGCCCTTCCATAGCCATATGCGCGGGCGCTGACCACGGATCCCGTTCCGTCGATGTGAAATTGGCCCTTTGCATCGGTCCGAACTACTTTGCTAGCGACCGTAACGAAAGCATCAGAGATTGGCTTGCCGGATCCGGCATCGCTAACAACGCCCGAAAAGGTGGAAGCAAGGATAGCCGACGCAGCCACCGCGAGGCCACTGCCGGTACGAAAGAGTACGTTCAACACATAGAGAATCGTGCTTGCAAGGGCCTATCATTCTCATCACGTTTCAATTACGGATGTGAGGGTCTGTTGCGGACGCGGCGTCTAACCAGCAGCATAAAAACAAAGCCGTGCCGCCATACGCACGCAAACGTATCGCGGCACGGCCAAGCCGTCCTATTTCACGTGAATCAGAAAAGCATCTTCAAGGCTAACTGAATGATTCTCGGATCCTGCGCCGAGTAGATGCCGCCGAAGTTCGCATCATTGCGCGTCACGTCGGGATCATTGAACTCAGCGTGGTTGAAGACGTTGAAGAACTCGCCGCGAAGCTGAAACCGAATGTCCTCGTGCGACTTAAACGGGAAGAAGTTCTTTAGGATTCCGGTGTCGACATTCGTGCGCCCGGGACCGCGGAATGCGCCTTTCCCGATATTGCCGTAACTGCCGATCGGCGGCAAAGCAAAGTACGCAGTATCCAGCCAAGGTACGCAAGCCTGCTTCCCGCACCCCGATCGCGAATCCGACGGGGCTGTTTTCCCGTATTGGCTGAGGGGGCCGGTAAAATTCGCGCGATCATTCCCGAGCGCCGTCTCCGAGCGATCAGTTCCTGCAAGGATGGTCATGGCCTCTCCACTCAAATACGTGTAAATGCCTGTCCATTGCCAGCCCCCAAGAACGGCCCGGACAAGGGGGTTCGCTCCGCTCAGCCTGGGAAGATCCCAAACGAAAGATGCCACGAACCGGTTAGTGCGATCCACTCCAGGCGCCGGACCTGTCTCGAAATGCCCTTGGTTCGGATCGTAGTAAGACATGCCGGAACCTTTGCTCGATCCGAGATCAGTGATGCCGCCGTTGCTGGCCAGATCAATTTCCATGGCCTTCGAAAACGTATAGTTGGCAAGCAATGTAACATTGCTCAGGAGACCCCGGCCGCCGGACGGACGCTTAATCAGGTTCAGTTGCAGTGCATTGTAGTCCGACATTCCCGTGTTTGCGTTTTGATAGATGTCTACGAAGCCTTTATACGGCCTGCTCGCGTCGGTTCCGACACCCGGTGTTCTCGGATTCAGGTCGACGTCCTGCCGCAGGTGGATGGCCTTAAGTCCCACATAGGAGGCATTCACCAAAATGTCAGCGTCCACCTGGCGCTCTATCGTGAAGTTCCAGTCATAGGTCGTCGGCGTTACCCAGTTTGTACCGGGCTGCAATCCGTACACCGTCACCAGGCCCTTGAACGGCACGCCTCCAAGCGGAAGTGTATACAGCATGTACCGAAGCGGGAATTGAGCGGCGAAGCTCGGAACACTTTGCAATGGATTATTGAACGGAATCAGAGTGTTCGGACTCGACGGCTCGGTTAAGTCGGTTCGAAGACTGAAGGGCTGGCTTATCGATGCATCGTTGAGGAACAGACCGGGCAAGCGCGACGAGTAAAAGTATCCTCCTCCCGTGCGAATCACTGTCTTGCCGTTTCCGGCGATGTCCCATGCAATCCCAAGCCGCGGCGCCAGGTTCTTGAGATCCGGGCCTTCGCCACTGCGAGGAAAAGTCAAGCCGTTGTAAGAGTCGCCCACGAACGCCTCGCCGGGAGGAGCCGTGGGAACCACGGTCGATCTCACACCCGCGGCATACATCGATGGCCAGAACTGCTCCGTCCGTCCGTAGATCTCTCTCATCACGAACTGCGGTTCATAGCGGAGTCCCGCGGTGATCGTGAGATTGCTCCGCGCTTTCCAGCGGTCTTCTACAAACAGCCCGATAACGTTCTCGCGCGAGTCCGAATAATCGCCCGAGGTCTGACTATAGGAATGCAGGTGGCCCATGACAAAACTCGCCAGCCCGAGCCCCGTCAGAACATCCGAGAACGTCCAGCTACCGTCCTCGAGATCGGTATTTCGAATGTTCGATTGGTCGCGCTCAAAATTTGCGCCGAAACTGAACGTCTGGGATCCGTGCGTCCACGTGGCAACATCCCGAAGTTCGTAAGTGTTCCGGATGAACCGCCCGTCGGTGAAGCTGCCCAATGGGCCCCCGGCGAACACGGCGGGAGTCGTAATATACCCGTTTGACACACTCAGCGAACGAATCCCGCCTTGTCCTTTTGGCAATTGAGGGACTGTCGCTCCAAAATCGTTGAACTGAGGCACGTTCCCGCCTTGCCCTCGGTCCGAGGCGTTGCGTACAAAGTCAGCAACCAAATTGTTCACGAGTGTTGGGCTGGCAACCCAGGTGTGACCGACGGCCCAGTTCTGGGGTTGCACTGTCGATCCCGGAATGTCAGTCAGCAGGTCCTTGCCGTCATATCCGGGTGCGTGCACGTAGCGATCCAGATAAAACCTCACGTAAAGCCGGTCCTTGCCGCCGCGCAGCATCTGATCGACCCGCGCAATGTACTCGTTATAGTCCTCCTTCGACGGAAGCCCATACGTGATGCGTCCGTTCGGTGCTGCCTGGGAAATCGGAAGATATTTGGACAGCGCCACAGCTACCGGGCTCACCGGGATTTGGTTATTTGGGAAGGGCAGACCCGTCGTGGGATCTTTGATCTGGATTACCTTGCCTTGCGGATTGACCGAAGGATCTGCGGTCAAGTAATTCGAAAAGTCACCGTTCAGATTCGCCGCCGTTGGCAGGATGGTGTTGTTCGCATTCCCTTGCGTTCGGACGCGCGTTGCCTGGTAGCCGAAAAAGAAAAAGGTGCTGTCTTTCTTGATCGGTCCGCCCACAGTCCCGCCGAATTGGTTTCGCTTCAGAGGATCTACTGTAGCCGCGAAGAAGTTCCGAGCGTTGAACTCACGATTTCGAACGAATTCGAACAGATCGCCGTGCCAGTCATTGCTGCCTGATTTCGTCACCACATTTACTACTGCCCCTGCATTCGTTCCATATTGCGTGTCAAAGCTATTGGTCTGCACGCTGAATTCCTGGAGCGCATCCGGGAACGGAAACGGGTTATTTGTGTTGCTCATCAGGTCTTCATTCGAGCCGCCGTCCAGGTTGTAGCTGATCTGGTCGGGGCGCGCGCCGTTTACTGAGATCGCCTCGGTACCGGGAACCTGTTTGGTGTTGCCTTGTGTCGTTCCCGCCGCGTTGTTTGAATCCACGCTGCCGGCCACCAGCTTCGTCAAATCGGCAGCATTGCGCCCGTTTAATGGCAGTTCCACCACACGCGAGCGTTCTATCACCTGACTGACTACAGGAGTTTCGGTGTTGATAAGAGTGGCAGTCGCTTCGACCGTGACCGTCTCCTGGGCTTGCCCCAACTGCAAGTGAACGGGGAGATTCCCGTCCTGGTCCGCCAGGAGCGTTATCTCCTGAACGTAAGTCTTGAATCCCGTAGCTTCTACCGTTACTCGATACGTTGCCGGTGGAAGCGAGGGAACTCGAAACTCCCCGCTGTTGTTGGTCGCCGACGTACGCTGGAGATCGGTGCCCAACTGAACCACGCTGACCCTGGCATTGCCAATCGCCGCGCCGCTCGGATCGAATACGGTTCCGGTCAGCGCCGCATTGCCGCCGACCTGAGAAAATGCACAGCTCGCAACAAATGTAGCGAGCACCAACGCTTTAAGTAGCCTTTGCACGAGACCTCCGTCAGTGGCGGAATCGCCTCGAACTCAAGAGATCGGGTTTCGCTCCCCAACCCCAGTGACCCCAAATAGTAGTTGTCTCGAACTAATCCCGCCTGGGACGCAATTATATCCCAATACAAGGAAGTCAGTAGAGGGCGAGGTGCATCAGTCAAGCCTCGTTGAAAATGTCCGCGTTTTAGCTCTTTAGTAAATGTCCCCGATGCGGCGCTGCCAACTTCGGGCCAAAACCGGGATGTGAAAATGACCGTTGAAGATGACTGGCGACCAAAGATTCGATGCCGAATTCAGAGAGCAATTCAGGAATCTTCTCAGGTGGCGGAGAGATGTTCGGAGATTCAAGCCCGAGCCGCTTCCTTCAGGGCTGCTCGAAGAGATTCTCGAGCTTTCAAGGTTTGCCCCTTCGGTGGGACTCAGTGAACCATGGCGCTACGTGCGGATCAGCAATCCTGAAATTCGTGCGGAAATCAGAAAAAACTTTGAAAGAGCCAATGCGCAAGCATTGTCGGGTTACTCAGGCGAACGCGCTGTTCGATATGCGAGGTTGAAGTTAGCCGGCCTCGATTCGGCTCCCGTACATCTGGCGGTTTTCGCCGATCATGAGACAACAAAAGGCTCCGGGCTAGGATGCCGAACGATGCCCGAGATGCGAGAGTACTCAATCGTCGCAGCAATAACCACCCTGTGGCTGGCTGCACGCGCATACGGCGTCGGAATGGGCTGGCTTTCGATACTTGACCCTGAAGAGGTCAGGGTTGTTCTCTCGGTACCTTCCGGATGGCACCTGGTAGCTTACCTTTGCCTTGGTTTCCCTGAGCAAGATTCGCTGGTTCCCGAATTAGAAGAAGCGGGTTGGGAAAAGCGGCGTGCCGAAATCCTTCTCTTAGAGCGTTGAAGGATGGAGTAAAGTAGGCGGGGCGCTGCGTGCATCGGGATTTCGCCTCAGAGGCGACATAGATCATCCATAATATGTCCGATCCCAGACGACGACGAAACTGTTGAAGGGATTCCACGCTCGGAGATACGCAAGCGGCTGAAAAGTCTTGGGTTGGAACGCTCGCAAAACCTGTTTACGGTGATGTTATGTTGAGACACGTGCGAATGGATCGGACCCGAGTAAATCCGTGAACAGATTGTCGAGAAATAACTTGCGGTTTGCCCTGTTACTCGTCGCCTGCTGTTCTGTTTCTTTCACTGCGTCGGTGATAACCACACGGCTGGATGACCCGAAGGCAGTTTACCTCGACGCGGGCGAATTCGGTGTGCGAGCAGACGGAACCTCCGATGACAGCGCTGCGATCCAGGCGGCAATTGACAAAGCGGAAGGCAAGGCGCGGCAAGGAATTGTGTTTGTGCCATCCGGCCGCTATCGCCTGACGCGCACTATTTACGTCTGGCCGGGCGTGCGTTTGTTTGGCTATGGTGCGACACGTCCTGTCTTTCTGCTGGCCGACAACACACCGGGTTTTCAACGCGGGATGGGTGTCATGATTATGTTCACCGGCGCACGTGAGGGAGACACATCACGTATTGGGGGTGGCCGCGTTCCCTTTCCGCCTCCGGGTACGGTACCGACGAATAACAACATCGCTGACGCGAACTCCGGAACATTCTATTCAGCGATGAGCAACATCGATTTTGAGATTGGGGCCGGTAACTCAGCCGCCGTTTGCATCCGCTTTCATGTCGCGCAGCACGCGTTTCTGACCCACATGGACTTCCACATTGGTTCTGGTCTGGCAGCGCTTTATCAGATCGGCAATGAAGCGGAGGACCTGCACTTCTATGGCGGACGCTATGGCATTCTGACTGAAAAGACATCACCCGCATGGCAGTTCACGCTCATCGACTCTGTATTCGAAGGCCAGCGTGAGGCTGCGATTCGCGAGCATGAGGCCGGACTTACGCTCATTCGCGATACTTTTCGTCATGTGCCGACAGCCATTGATCTCGACCCGCACTATTCGGACGAGCTATGGGTAAAGGACAGCCGTTTCGAAAATATCTCCGGGCAGGCGTTGATCATCAGTAATGAGAACAGCCCACTCACTGAGATCGGTTTTGAAAACGCGTTGTTAAGTGACGTGCCTACGTTTGTGCTTTTGCGTGAAAGCGGGAGAAAGATATCCGGTAAGGGTCCTACTTATCGGATGACGAGTTTTAATTTTGGGCTAATCGTGCCCGGTGAGGGGATGATGGGCACGATCGGCACAATCTGCCACGATGTACCGGTGAAGAGCTTGCCGGCGCTGCCGCCGGCAATTCCTGCGTTGCCATCGAGCGCGCAGTGGACAAACGTACACACACTTGGTGTCGCAGGAGACGGCACAACCGACGACACGGGAGCGATCCAGAAGGCTATCGACACGCATCGAGTTCTGTATTTTCCGAGCGGGCATTATGTTGTTCGGGACACATTAAAGCTGAGACCTGAAACAGTCTTGATCGGCCTGCATCCGACGCTCACTCAATTCGATCTTCTGGACGACACGCCGGGCTTTCAGGGCGTGGGAACGCCGCGCCCGGTGATTTCTGCGCCTGCCGACGGCTCGAACATCATCAGCGGCGTCGGGGTATTTACCGGCGGCACAAATACACGCGCGGTAGGTGTCTTATGGCGCGCGGGGCGCGATTCGCTGGTGGACGACGTACGATTTCTCGGCGGACACGGAAGCGGGACGAATCCTTACAACAACAATCACACTGCGGACCCCGATGTCCGCAAACGTTGGGATGAACAATATCCGAGTTTGTGGGTGACAGATGGCGGCGGTGGAACATTTGCCGATATCTGGACGCCGAATACGTTCGCTCAGGCGGGATTTTACGTGTCCTACACTAAAACGCCCGGACATGTCTACGAACTTTCGAACGAACATCACGTGCGAAACGAGATTCGATTCGATCATGTACAGAACTGGGACCTGAACGCGCCGCAAACCGAGGAAGAAGCAGGTGAGAGTCCCGATTCCTTATCGCTGGAGTTTGATTGGTCAAACAACATTACCGTTGCCAACTATCACGCCTATCGTGTGACGCGTTCGCGGGCGCCATTTCCGGCCGCAGTTCGCCTTTATCAGTCAGGGAATATCCATTTCCGCAATGTTCACGTGAATGCAGAGAGCGGGTACGCTATCTGTGACGAAAATGGCTGCGGCACATTCTTACGCGTGAGTAAGTTTCCTTATGAGAATGCTATAGAGGACATCACCCACCATCTGGAGGTTCGGGAGAGGGAGTTTGCTGTGCTCGACATCCCCGCTGAGCCGCATCCGCCTCCGGCAGTAGAAGGATCGGCAGTGTTAGCGCCTGGCTCACGAGTCCAGAGACTCGAGGGCGGTTTCTTCTCCATCTCGGGGGCGGCGGTGGACGCTTCAGGCAAGCTCTATTTCGTCGATCACCACGAGCAGCGGATATACGGGTGGTCGAAGGAGCAGGGTCTCACCGTGGAGCGCGACAACGCTCTGGATCCTGTAAACCTGGCATTCGATAAATCCGGGGAGTTACTGATTATTTCTTCTGCCGGACCTCAAGGGACGGTTTATTCGTTTCGTCCGGGGTCATCCGAAGATCAGATTACAGTGCTTACAGCGCAACAGGCTAAGCCGCATCCCGGTGCGCTTGCGGTCTTGCCGGTAAACTACTGGAATAATGGCGAATTCAAGGATCAGTTGAACCTCGATACGCTGACTTACACAACTCTCGCGGAAATGTTTGCACAAGATGTTTCTACACTGAAAGCTCGGGAATACGTCTCACCTGACGGTAGCGCTTTTCTGCCCGCGGGCCGGGTGTTTCAGCAAGGCCCGGCCGACTCCATCATGGGCTGGCGGTTCTCAGATAATTTGGACACTTATGGCTTCATAACTGCGGAGCCTGGTAAACACATTTATCTCAGCAGCGACTCGGAAGACGTCACTTATAGCGCGGTAGTGGGTGCGGATGGAACGTTGACGGACTTGCGGCCGTTTGCCCAACGGGGTGGGGAGAGTGTAGCCGTTGACGGAAAAGGCAATGTGTATGTCGCGAACGGACAGATCTTCGTTTATAGCTCTAGCGGGAAACAGATCGCGATCATCGAAGTACCCGAGCGTCCAATCGACCTCGTTTTTGGTGGCGGGGACCGTCGAACCCTATTTATTTTGGCGCAGCACGCATTATTCGCGGCAAGAGTAAGAGGTTCCGGGTAGCTTGGATTTGAGAATGAGCATCCGGTATGCCGCAGTGCAGTGTGAGTTTTCGGCTTGATTTTCAAGTGCAACATTTGCGGCGCGAAGTGTAGCGCACAAGGATCGGAACTGGGGAGAGACAGCGGAAGTTGCCGGCGATGCGGCTCAAGCGTCCGCTTGCGGTGGCTCGTGCACGCGTTATCCACCGAGCTGTTCGGAGATAGCCATCTCTTGGAGGACTTCCCGAAATCAAAACACATCCGTGGCCTTGGCATGAGTGACTGGAGACGGATAGCAGCCGTGCTGCGGAGTAAGTTGAGTTACCGGAATACCTTCTTTCACAAGTATCCGCGATTCGATATCCTCAATCCCACGCCATCAGATTATGCGGCATATGACTTTGTGATCTGCAGTGAAGTAGTGGAGCATCTTACTCACGACGTGCAGCGGGCGTTTGATAACCTCGCCCGGATCCTTCGCCCAAACGGTTTTTTGGTTTTCTCAACGCCATGGCTGATGGAAGGCAGCACGCAGGAGCATTTCCCTGATCTCTGGGACTGGAAAGTGGTTGAACTGTCGGGCCGGTACGTTCTGGTAAACCGTACAGCGGCGGGCAAGTTGCAAGCATTCGATAATTTGTGCTTCCACGGTGGTCCGGGGCAGACGCTCGAGATGCGCATCCTAACGAAGCCCGATCTGGAAAGACACTTCAGCGTAGCCGGGTTTCGAAAGATAGAGTTCGCTTCGGAAGACTGCGCCTCGGAGTACGGTATCGTTTGGGAACCCTGGTCCAGGGGTATTGTCGCGCGATTGTGAAATCGACGAACGCGCCGTCTAGAAAGGATTCCGCAGCGTGGATGCGCCTAAGCGGTGACGGGCTCGGCTTCTCTCACGCCGTCAACGAGCAGGAGCCAGCCGAAATTGTCTTCATGTTTTCC